>JAUVIQ010000036.1 GCA_030592655.1 Planctomycetales bacterium
ATCGAGGTGCAGATTCTCGGCGACATGAGCGGAAACATCGTCCACCTCTTCGAGCGGGAATGTTCCCTACAGCGACGACAACAAAAAGTCATAGAAGAAACCCCCGCGCCGAATCTGGACGGGAAAATGCGAGAGGAAATCTGCGAAGCGGCGATACGCCTGGCAAAAGCTGTCGATTATCACAACGCCGGAACGGTCGAGTTCATGCTCGATGAAGAAAACCATAAGTTTTATTTCCTTGAGGTCAATACACGCATCCAGGTCGAGCATCCTGTTACCGAAATGGTAACGGGACAGGACCTGCTCAAATGGCAATTGAAACTGGCAGCCGGTGAGTCGCTGGACCTGCGACAGCGCGACATCGCCCAGTCCGGGCACTCGATTGAATGCCGCATCAACGCCGAAGACCCGGACCATGATTTTCGCCCGTCACCGGGTCGGATTGAAGCGTTCGGCGCGCCTGGAGGACTCGGAGTAAGGTGGGACAGCCACGTTTATCAGGGATATGAAATCCCCACCGCTTACGACAGCCTTATCGGGAAAATAATCGTCCACGGCCAGAACCGGGACGAAGCAGTCAACAGAATGCGAAGGGCACTGGAGGAGTTCTTTATCCACCCGACCAGGACCACCGCTACGCTCTGCTATGATATTTTGAATCATCAGGCATTTCAGAAGGGACTCTATAACACGGCTTTCATTGAGCGTGAGATGGTAAAATAGGAAAAGAATTGCATATGGGTAAAACAACGAAGAAAAACGCGGTCGTCGGTCAGTCCGGCGGTCCGACCGCTGTGATAAACCAATCGCTCGTCGGGGTCATCGAAACCGTTGCCGAATACGGCGAAATCGACCGACTGCTCGGCGCACGCTACGGCGTGAGAGGAATTATCGAAAACAACTTCATTGAACTGAACGAATTGGACACCGGACTGCTCGAACGAATCGCCGATACGCCTTGTGCAGCCCTCGGCTCGACACGCGACAAAGTGGACGAAGAATACTGCCGGAAAATCTTCAACGCATTCACCGCAAACGACGTGCGGTACTTCTTTTATATCGGCGGGAACGATTCCGCCGACACCGCCAGGATCGTCAGTGAAATGGCCGACGAGGCGGATTACGAACTTCGCGTCTTTCACATTCCCAAGACTATCGACAACGACCTGCGTGTAACGGACCACTGTCCGGGTTACGGCTCGGCGGCACGCTTCGTTACGCACGCAATAGTAGGCGACGGGATGGACAACGCATCGCTGCCCGGAATAAAAGTCGATGTGATCATGGGTCGGCACGCCGGTTGGCTGACGGCATCGAGTATGCTCGCACGCCACGACGAAAACGACGCGCCGCACCTGATCTATGTACCCGAAGCGCCGACTTCAAAAGAACAGTTCGTCAATGACATAGCGGAAGTCTATAGCCGGCTCGGTCGATGTCTGGTGGTCGTATCCGAAGGCATGGTGAATGAGCATGGTAAAGGCTGGAACGAGCAACTGCTCAAAATGACTCATGGGGCTGAAGTCGAACGCGACGGGCACGGGAACATCCAACTCTCCGGTAGCGGGATGCTGGGCGATTGCATCGCCAACTTCGCCAAGGCCGAAATCACGTCAAGATTCAGTAAAAAGAAACTTCGCGTCCGGGCAGACACATTCGGTTACCTGCAGCGGAGTTATCCTGATTCCGTCTCTCCGGTGGACCGCATCGAGGCTCGCCTTGCCGGTCGAAAGGCCGTCGAATACGCCGCAGCCGATCAGCCAAGCGGTTCGGTGGCGTTCAGGCGGACAGGAAACGGCGACGATTATGCCATCGAATGTTTCCGTGCGGAACTGAAGGACGTCGCACGCATCACTAAACCGCTCCCAGCCGAATACATCAACGAGGCCGGTAACAACATCACCGAAAAGTTCCGCGATTACGTCGCGCCGCTCGTCGGTGAACTGCCGGTCATTGCAAAACTGTAGGTAAAAACCGCGGTTTTACCCGTAGCGCCTGCCCTCGTCGAGCATAATCAGGTAATTGTCCAGCGGGACGTAATTGGCGACTGAATTTCCCGTGCCAAGACAATAACCCCCGCCCGGCATACAGATGTCGAGCGTGTCGCGGACGCGTTTCCGAATGGCCTGCTCGTCGGACCGGCAGAGGAAGTCCAGATCAATCCCGCCCAGCAGCGCGATGCGGTCGCCGTACTCGGCCTTGGCGTCGGTAACGAGTTCGATGGTGTCTTCGAAACTGTGCTTGGCGTCGATCTTCACGTCGTCCAGCAGGTCGGGCATGATTTCGCGGAGATTTCCGCAGGAGTGTAGCAGGTACAACCTGCCGGCTTCGTGGGCCGTTTCGGCGAGAGCCTTATGCCCCGGCAGGACGAACTCGCGCAGATCGTCCGGCGAGATGAGCGTGCCGGTCTTAAAGCCCATATCATCGCTGGCCAAAACGGCCTTGACGCAATCAAAACCGAGCAGGCGTTTCGTAACCTCTCGATAGGTCTCCAGCAGTTTATCGGCAATGGCTGACACGAGGTCGCGGTTGTCATACAGGGCGAAGCACAGCGTCTCATAGCCCATCAGCGCGCTGAGGTACTCGGCGAAATGCCCCGGAGCATGCCCGATTATGCACATGTCGTCGGGGAGATTATCCTCATACCATGCCAGCGAGCGATCGGAAATCGTCGTCGGATCAGGCCAGGGATATTTCTCGAAATCTTCCCAGGACATAACAGGCCCGCTATGCTCATCCTGAAATTCGCGCCCGCCCTCGCGCGCCAGATCGGCTGTATCCGCCGACGAAATCGAAGATACGGGCATCGGAAGTTGCTGACGGACGAATACGTAATCGTATCCCAGGAATCGCCTTATGGCGACCTGTCGCTTCTCGGCGAAATACGGATCATCTTCACTGATGTCAACTGCCGGATCGAACCTCCGGCAGACGGCGTCCTGGATTTCTCCGTCTATCCAGAACTCTATATTGTGAACGCGCCTCGGCGTGCCCTCGCGGCGGAGGTTCGCCAGAAACGCCTCGGCGTCCGGTTCCGCTTTCCTGCTAAATACTTTCATGGTCGAGTCTCCCCATTAATCTGGTAGGCTGGGCCGACAGGCCCACCTTTTTCTTAAACGGACAGAGGTGGGCCTACAATTAAGTTTCTCCCTTGATCTGATAGTAATCCTTGTCGTTTCGGCGTTCGGGGATGATTTTTCCTTCCTCGGTGAGTTGGCCTACCAATTTAGCGGCCTCCCAGCGATGACAATTCAATCCTTCGGCTACGTCATCGATGGTGCAGGGTCTCCGGCCCAGCATAGCGAGGATGTCGTCCCGGCTGACGGCTCCAGCCCGTTCGGACGGTAAGGCGTGTGCGGCAATCACACTGGCGTTCGGGCCCAGGATTTTGCAGAGGTGATGAAGTCTTTCGGCGTCCACCGCGCGTGCATATTCCTCCGCCGGCGGGCGCGTAGCCGTATTAATCTCGATATGGTCGAAACCGATTTCGTCGATAATCGCCTTAATCTTTCGTACGTGCGAGTCGCTGTCGTTGATACCGGCTACCAGAAAAACTTCCAGTCGTATCTCACCCTGATATTCCCGTCGGAACGCCTTCAGGCCTTCCACCACTGATTGAAACGTAATCTCCGGACAGGGGCGATTGATTTTCGCAAAAGTTTCGGCGTCGCCGGCATCCAACGAAGGCACGACCAGGTCAACCCGCATTATGGCCGAGCGGACCTCCGGATCCGATAGAAGCGAGCCGTTGGTGAGCAGCGCCAATGGAATATCCGTTAGTTCCTTCACGGCTGAAACGATTTGCCCCAGGTCCCTGTGAAGCGTCGGCTCGCCCGAACCGGCCAGAGTTATGTAATCGCAGAGCGGTTTCGCCGACAACTTATCAGCCAACTCAGCCAGTATCTCGCCGGTCGGAACATAGACATCTCGCCGGGCAGTATGAACGGTCGTTCGCCCCAGTTGACAATAGACGCAATCGAACGAGCAGACCTTGAAAGGAACAAGGTCAATCCCGAGGCTTCGCCCAAGCCGACGCGACGGCACAGGCCCGTAAAGATGTTTGTATCGTTTTTCAGTCATATCAAAAGAATGAACCACAAAGGCCACAAAGAACACAAAGAAAATAAAAAAATTCTAACTCTTTTGTTCTTCGTGTTCCTTGTGGCCTTTGTGGTTCAATTTTTTCCCGTCCCGATTGGCGGTTTTCCAAGCCGCTTTCGTACGTCCGTCTGTATTTCGACCATTCGCCGGTGAATGTCGGTGAGGAATTCGTCGGCCTGCATCTGCTGAACTTCGTCCCGATGCAGAGGTTTTCCGTAGACTACCACAATCTGGCTCAATATTGAAAACAGCGGTTGGGTTCGAGGCCAGGCCTCGAATGCTCCGACTATCACTACCGGCACGACCCACTCTGCCGCCCGACGGGCAAGCATCGATACACCCGGCGCGAAAGGACCTATCGTCCCGTCGTGAGTCCGCGTCCCTTCAGGAAAAACAACCAACTGCCCACCGGCACGAAGGCGGCGGAGCGCTTCCTTCAATGCGCCCACGTCAGCCGACCCGCGCTTGACCGGAAATGCCTTCACCGAGGCAATCCACGCGCCAAAAATCGGGACGCGAAACAACCCCTCACGCGCCATGAAATTCACAGGCCTCTTCAGCGACAGGCTCATAATGGCCGGGTCGAGGTAACTCTGGTGGTTGCAGATATACAGCACCGGGCCGGTCGTCGGCTCGTAATGGCGGTTGAATACTCGCAGTTGCCAGAATGGAATAGCGAACATTCCGAAAGCGAACCGGCAGAAACGATACCACATATTCGGCTTTGGAACGCCTTCCGGCAGCGACCATGCGCCGAACTGCTGATTAGGATGACTTGGCAAACCTTTCATTGTGCTGACCTTACCTGGCGAAGTAATTCCGCTGTTACCTCTTCTATGTTCATATCGGTTGTGTCTATTACGACGGCCCCGTCTGGTTTTATCAGCGGCGCCACAGCCCTGGTGCTATCCCGTTCATCGCGGGTGCGAATTGCCCGGAGAACCTGCTCGTAATCGGCATCGGGCATCTCGTCGCACCTCCGACGCGCGCGGACCTCGCAGGAGGCGTCGAGATAAAATTTTACGTCGGCATCGGGAAAAACGACCGATCCCTGATCCCTGCCTTCTGCCACGAAACCGCCGGATTCGCCGACAAGTTCACCCCCCATCCGCCGCTGCATCGCTACCAGCACGTCGCGGACACCTGTTAAGCAGGCGACGTAATGGGAGTTATCGGAAACATCGGCAGTGCGTATCTCGCGCGAAACGTCCTTCCCGTCGAGCATCACGCGGACTTGGCCGCCTTGGCCGTATTCCAACCGAATGTCAATCTTCCCGGCAAGGTCGGTCAGGGCGGATTCGTCCTCAAGATCGATACCCGCCCGCAGGGCAGCCAGCGTAACGGCCCGGTACGTCGCGCCGGTGTCCAGGTGCGCGATGTCCAGCGCCTTGGCCAGTTTCTTCGCAGCCGTGCTTTTACCCGAACCGGCGGGGCCGTCTATAGTGATAATCATGCGGGATTTATACTCCATTTTCGACCAATAGTGTAGTGCGAGTAACATTTCCGACCATTCGACTTGTTGTTTTGCGATGTTTTTGACGATAGAAGAAACATGAAGAAGATATTGGTCGGTTCAATCCTGATGTTGTATTTCGTCGGTTGTGACAGGCAGGACGCAAAGGCCGATTCGCAGGCGGACAAGCCTGAATCGCTTCTGACGCGGAACCAGGCAATGGATATACTCTGGGACCTGCCCGAAGTGGTCAAATGGTCCAACGATGTCAAGAAAGTTTCCGGCAGGAAGGTGCGGCCCGTCTGTAAGGTTGAGCGCACACCCGTCGATTGCGAAGCAGACGGCGAGAAGCCGGCGTGGAGCTTCTATTTCGGCGAATCTCACAAAACACACACAGTCCTCTGGCAGCGGTTCAAAGTCGATGCCGTCAGCGGGGACGTAACAATCTGGAACCCATACAAGGGTAAATGCGTCTCGCTTAACGAGTGGCGGGGCATGTTCCAGCGGCGGTAATTGCAGTTATGCCTTTATTTCCACGCCCTTCGGCGGGAAGTTGGAGCGGTAGAACTCGCTGTCCATACGCTCGACGTCTTCCTTGAGCACGAACCAACCGCCGCAGTGCCAGGGCTTCTCGGCGAGGACCCAGTCGAGGACCGTACTCTGCAACTCGTTGTCGCGCGGGTAGTTCTTCAGGTCGCTGTCGCTTCGATAGAAGATGAAAGCAAGCCCATTGTTTTTGCGTTCCCAATAGACCGGGTAGAGATACCCAGCCGCCATCAGTTCGACAAGGTTCGAGTCCGGCTCAAGCATATCTTCCAGTTGAGGCCCGAAAATCCACGAAATACAGTCGATCCCGACGACAGGCTTGTGCGGGAAATGCTTCTGGAAGAAGACGAGCGCATCGCGGGCTGATTCGATACATTTTTTCAGCGCCATTGTCCCCCCGCCGGGAATGTGCATGCTCAGCATCAGGCTGCCGGGGCCGAGGACATGCTTCCAGACGTTCAGGTCCAGCGTAGCGGTCTGTTTCAGCACAATGCCCTTGCTCGGCGAAACGACGTATCCGGTAGCAGTACCGGCCTGGAAGTCCGTGGAGTGCGTGGTTGTCCAGGTCGCGGTGGCTTCTTCGCCTTTGAAGCAGAGGAATCCGTCGTCGGTCATCTTCATTCCGTCTTCAGCCAGGGCGATGACCTCGCCGGTTTCGCGGTTGCGGTAGGCTTCGATGTACCCGAAGGACGGTTTGATGAAATACTGCATCCTTCCGATGCGGAACAAGTTGCCGTCCGTCTGGTGTTTGAGCCAATACATGAACCCCGCGTCCATGCCCAGATGGTCTTCGTTGCCTTTGCGATAACTCCAGTTCACGTCGCGGATCTGTGTGAGGTTGTTGCGTGTAACGGCCTCGTCCACGCCCATTCTCCCGTGCAGGTCGCGGAGGAACGGGACGAGGTCCATGCCGATGAGCAGGTAGAAGATACCTTTCTGTTCCTTGCCGAGCGGCTTTTCCAGCGTGGGAAAACCGTTGAATGCCTTGAACTTCGAGTGATGATACATCAGACGCCAACAATGCCAGAGAAAATGCAGAAGGTTGTCGTCTTCGGAGATACGCTTGGCGGTTTCCAGTATTGTCGGCTCCATGTATTCCGCCAGCCGACACCATTTCCGATTTTCGGCGATCCGCTCCGGCTTGAGAAACTCCGGTAATTCCTTCGGAAAAGACTCTTCCGATTCGTCCCAATGTGGGCTTACCGCTTCCAAACATTTCTCTTCCCCCAACGCGGCTAAAACGTCTTTAAGTTCCATAAAAGATTTTCCTTTTCAAGTAGGGCCTTTTCGCCATTTCAGATATTCTTCAATGTTTCTGTAGTGAACTTCCGAATCAATTGCCTGTGCCATATCACGGGTTAGATAATTAGTCCAGTAATCGTCAAATACTTCCTTGCCCTGGGATACGAATGAACCGTTGCCTTCAAGCAGAGAATTGATCTCTTTGACAGAACCGATGTTCTTTGTGTTTCCACTTCCGGGATGATCAGAGGCGATTCGCCATTTTTCCTGAACGAGAAAGACGAAATCCCTAACAACGGAGACAATATCGGACAGGTTATCCAATTTATATATTTTGTCCTCGTCCGTGCATCCTTCACTTCGTGTATAGATGATACCAAGGACAAAGTGTGCAGAATATTCCTCATAAGGGAAAGTGATATTCTTGTTGGACTTTCGTTGCCGAAAGTATCCGGTGAAGGCGCCAAGCGTAAAACCGTTCACTCTTTCCGGACCTGTTCTGTAAGTAGTTTTCAGATCAAGTGCGATTTTTGTTCCGTCTTGCGCTATAAAGCTGATGTCCGGATAATGGTTCTGATGCTCACTCAGAATTAATCGGTATTTATTTTCTTCAGCGAAGCGGGAAAGAATCGGAAAGAGCATCAATTCGATTATTTTTGAAACAACCTTGGTGTCTATTGAAATTGTATAAATATTTCGATAGACATCAATAAACCCCTTGATGGTCCAGTCACCGGTGTCTGTGGAAATAGCATGTTTGAATTTATCAAGATACTCCAACAGGGCTTTGGGGAAAATTCGCAGTTCCATGATCGTTTTCTTTTAACTATGTGCCTATTAAGAGAATCTCTTCAGATTCGGAATTGGTGGAAAGCACATATTGATATTGACCGAAATGCTCTAGTTGCACATTATTCTTGTATTGACCAAGCAAAGAAGAAAGTTCCGATACCGAAGGAATGCCGTCGCTTCGATAGGAAACCACGATTATGCTGTTTTGGAAACGTTTAAATAATTCGTCAAAAGCGGAATGAATCCGTTTTTTATCCGCCCACTTGTCTGGCCGAGGATTCAGACGGTGATGCTTTGACGCAAAATCAATATGTTTGCACCAGTCGTCATACATCGTTAGCCCTTCCAGGAAATGGTAAAACCCGAAGTAATCGACCGGCGTGCCGCGTGTGGAGATGTAAGGAGTATCCACATATATCAGATCATAATCGCCGGGAACATCAACGGCGTCATAGTTTGACGCGACGTTTCGGCTGCCATTGTCAAAGACCGCTCTGTTGGCTTCGGCGACAAAATTGCGAAACAGTTGCTCAAAGGGCTGGTCCCAGGTGGTTTTGTTTCCGAAAGAACGTTCGACATCAGCAAGGCGGATATAGAGATTCTTTCGGTGGAATAGATTATAAGGACGCTTGATGATGCAAGCTTGGCAAAGCGCGTAAAATGCTATGGCGAACTCATACGGGTCGCTGAGTTGACGGATATTGGTAATCGTTCGATCTATCCATGCATTTTCTTCATCCGTAAAGTAGATGTCGGAAAAATTATCCTGAATAACACGCGGATAAACAATATCCGCCTGTCTGCCGAGAAGTCGGTCCACCTGCTCATGATGCAGTTTTATAGAATCGTTTTCGACAAGGGCCTGTCCGAAATAGTAGTTGAAACGAAGCAAGTCGTTATAGGCAACCTGCTTTCCTGCCTGTTTGAAGCGGTAGGCGATTACACCGGTTCCGCCGAATGCATCCAGACAGGTCGCAAAATCCAGGTCCGCGACCTGTTTCCATATCCAATCGGCGACTTTGACCTTACTGCCCTGATAGCGTGTCGAAGGAAACACGCCCGCCAAGGCTGGAAAAAGCGCATTCTGTTGGAGTGTAGCCCTTCCCATAATTGTTACTCTTTTTCCCCGCCATTTCCGCCTGTGGCTGCCAGTTGCTGGTACATTTGCCATCGGCGGTCAACGTCCTGTTGGGCGAGTTCGATGAGGCGAGCGGCCTCGTCCGGCTTGCTCTTGGTGAGCATTGTGTAGCGGGTTTCGTTGTAGGCGTAGTCTTTCAGCGGCATTGTCGGAGCCTTGCTGTCGAGTTGCAGCGGATTCTTTCCCTGCTCGGTCAGCCTGGGGTCGTAGCGGTAGAGCAGCCAAGCACCCGAAGCGACGGCGGCCTTCTGCTGGTCGAAGGCGGTGGTCATGTTGATGCCGTGCATAATGCAGTGGCTGTAGGCCATTATCAGGCTTGGCCCGTCGTAACTCTCTGCCTCGACGAAGGCCTTGACGCATTGGCCGTCATTTGCGCCCATTGCAATCTGTGCGACGTAAATGTTGCCGTAGGTCATCATCAGCAGTCCGAGGTCTTTTTTCGGCATGGGTTTTCCGCCGGCAGCGAACCTCGCCACTGCCGCTCGCGGTGTGGCCTTGGAGCACTGCCCGCCGGTGTTGGAATAAACCTGCGTATCGAGGACGAGGATATTGATATTCCGCCCGGAGGCAAGGACATGGTCCAAGCCGCCGTATCCAATGTCATACGCCCATCCGTCGCCGCCGAGTCCCCAGACGCTCTTACGCACCAGCGCGTCGGCAATGCTCGTAAGTTGCGCCGATTCGGGCGTCTTGATACCGGCCAATGCTGCCCGCAGCGCATCGACGCGCTTCCGCTGCTCGGCGATACCGGCCTCGGTGGACTGGTCGGCATTGAGCAGCCCGTCGGCAAGGTCTTTTCCGATCTTATCGACCAGGGCCTGAAGAAGTTCGCGGGCGAATTCGTTCTGCTTGTCCAGCGTCAGGCGGAAGCCGAAACTGAACTCGGCTGTGTCTTCGAAGAGGCTGTTGTTCCATGTCGGCCCGCGTCCGTCGGCGTTGACGGAGTATGGCGTGGTCGGGAGGTTTCCGCCGTAGATGCTGGAGCATCCGGTGGCGTTTCCGATAATCGCGCGGTCGCCGAAGAGTTGCGAAAGTAGTTTGACGTAGGGCGTCTCGCCGCATCCGGCACAAGCGCCGGAGTACTCAAACAGCGGCCTGCACAACTGGCTGCCCTTGACGGTGTTGATTCGCAGTTTGCCGCGGTCGTAATCGGGGATATTCAGGAAGAAATCGTAATTCTCGCGTTCCGATTCACGCAACGGCAACTGGGACGCCATGTTGATGGCCTTTTTTTCCGGTTCGGCCTTATTCTTGGCCGGGCAGACATGCACGCACGCTCCGCATCCGGTGCAGTCTTCCGGCGCGACCTGCACGGTCCACTTCATTCCGGCGAACTCCTTGCCCTTGGCGTCGGCGCTCTTGAAGGTCTCCGGTGCTTTGTCCAGCAGGGCAGGGTCATAGACCTTCGTCCTGATGGCGGCGTGCGGGCAGGCGATGGCGCACTTGGCGCATTGGATGCAGGTTTCCGGATCCCAGACAGGAATTTCCAGTGCGAGGTTGCGTTTCTCCCACTGCGTCGTCGCCGTCGGCCAGACGCCGTCGGCGGGCATCTTGGATACCGGAACTTCGTACCCACGCCCGGCGATAATTTCGGCAGTAAGGTTCCGGACGAACTGGGGCGCTTCAGCCGGGACGATCGGGGGCTTTTTAATCTTTGAAGTTGCCTCCGCCGGGACCTTTATCTCGTGCAAGTGCTCGATCGCCTGGTCCACGGCTGCATTATTCATCTGAACAATTTTGTCGCCCTTCTTTCCGTAGGTTTTCTTGATGGCCTCTTTGATTTTATTGACGGCTTCGGTCTGCTCGAGTATGCCGGAGAGGTAGAAGAAGCATGTCTGCATAACCGTATTGATTCGCGCGCCCATACCTGTAGCCTTGGCGACCTCGTAGGCGTTAATCGCATAGAACTTCATTTTCTTGTCGATAATCGCCTGCTGGACGGATTTGGGCATCTTGTCCCAGGTTTCTTCCGTGCTGTAAGGACTGTTCAGCAGGAAGGTTGCGCCCTCGACGGCTGGGGCGAGAATGTCGTAGCGCTCCAGGAACGTCCACTGATGGCAAGCGATGAAGTTGGCATGGGTAATAAGGTAGGTCGAGCGGATCTGCTTAGGCCCGAACCGCAGATGCGAGACGGTTATCGCGCCGGCCCGCTTGGAGTCATAGACGAAATAACCCTGGGCGAAGTTGTCCGTCTCGTTGCCGATAATCTTGATGGAGTTCTTGTTCGCACCGACGGTTCCGTCCGAGCCAAGCCCGTAGAACATCGCCCGGACGACGTCCGGACCTTCGGTGCTGAATTCCGGGTCGTATTCCAGCGACGTATGCGTTACGTCGTCGTTAATTCCGACGGTGAAGTGGTTCCTCGGTTTATCGGCTGCGAGGTTATCCAGAATGGATTTGACCATTGCCGGTGTGAATTCCTTGCTGGAGAGTCCGTATCGCCCGCCGAGAACCTTGATGTCTCTGCCGGCTTCGACCATTGCGTTGACGCAATCGAGATAGAGCGGTTCGCCGGGCGATCCCGGCTCTTTCGTCCGGTCCATTGCGGCGATTGATTTTACCGTCTCCGGAAGCGCAGCGAGGAAATGCTTCATCGAGAAAGGCCGATACAGGCGGACCTTGAGCAGTCCGACCTTTTCGCCTTTGTCGTTGAGATATTCGATGGCTTCCTGGGCGGCTTCGGTGCTGCTGCCCATAAGGACGATGACGCGCTCGGCGTCCGGCGCGCCGATGTAATCGAACAGGTGATATTCCCGGCCCACGACTGAGGCGAATTTATCCATGACTTTCTGCACGGCTTCGGGGCATTCGAGGTAGTAGGGATTGACGGTTTCGCGTCCCTGGAAATAGACATCGGGGTTCTGTGCGGTTCCTCGCAGCGTGGGCCTGTCCGGCGACATGCTGCGGGCGCGGTGGGCAAGGACTTTCTCGTCGTCGATCATCGCCCGCATATCGTCCATCGTCAGCAGTTCGATCTTCTGGATTTCGTGCGTTGAGCGGAACCCGTCGAAGAAGTGAATGAACGGGACGCGGGTCTCCAGCGTAGCGGCCTGGGCGATAAGCGCAAGGTCCATCACTTCCTGGATACCACCGGCTGACAGCAGCGCGAAACCGGTGTTTCGCACAGCCATTACGTCGCTGTGGTCGCCGAAGATGCTCAACGCCTGACAGGCAAGCGACCGGGCGGAAACGTGAAAGACCGTGGGGGTAAGTTCGCCGGCGATCTTGTACATCGTCGGGATCATCAGCATCAGGCCCTGGCTGGCGGTGAAGGTGGTCGTCAGTGAGCCTGTCTGCAGCGCGCCGTGAACGGCAGCGGCAGCGCCGGCTTCGGACTGCATCTCCATCACCGACGGGATAGTGCCCCATATATTCTTCTGCCCGGCAGCCGACCATGCGTCGGCGTGCTCGCCCATACCGCTGGATGGCGTAATCGGATAAATCGCGATTACCTCGTTGACCTTGTGAGCCACGTAGGCGGTGGCTTCGTTTCCGTCAATCATTGCTACCGGGCGGGTCTTTGTGTCTGTCTTGCTCATTGTTGCCTCTTTCCTTCAAATAAAGTTTGTCAACCTTGAAAAATCGGGCATGTTCACTACCCCCACTACCCTGTCGCCGAATCTGTCCGCCAGCCGGCAACGAAACGGACGTATTCTCACGATTTCCGCGCAGATTTCAACTACATTTTCCGTTTTTGCAGGTCCCGCCAGAAACGCCCAAGGCGCCACCCTCCATTTATAAATTTGCGGCTACTTTTCCGGTTTGTTGTTGGTTTCAGCGGCGACGGGTTTGTTTTTTGCGTCCAGCCAGAGGCGGTAGAAGAGGTTATTGGCCAGAAAAATCCTGTAGGCCGTCTCCGTCGGCCAGGGATAGGAAACCTCTTCGTCGTAGAATCGCCCGTCCTTTATCCTGGCTTGGAATTTCAGCATCGGAACCCGCCCCTGTCGCAAGCGGTGATTAAATTCCGGCGACTGCGGCGCGCTCAGAAGAATCACGCCGATAGTGTAGCGGGCGATGCCTTTGACGTCGGTGTTGCCGACCATGTAAATATCATACGAACCGTTGAAAATCATGTCATTCTCGGCAGTACCGTCGGGGAGGTACTCGGCAAAGCCGGTCATCTTCCGATACCGATACTTCGTCAGGTTCAGCCCCGGGAAGATATGTGTCATCCATTTCGGCGCGCCCTTGCCTCGGACCATTCCCTCGGTCGCCACAGTCTTTGCCGTACCGACGGGTATGGGATTGTATCGCACGTCCAGCGAGTTCATTACCAGGTCGCGCAGCGAGTATGTAACTTCCTTCGCCTGGCTGAACGTGCCGTAGATCGTGTTTCCGGGGAATTCCTGCGCTATCTGCGCGAGTAAATTTTTATCGACCAGCAGTTCGGTCAGATCGCTCTTGAGCGCGACGCGGGCGTCTGCAGCGGCGAGGTCCAGCGAATATATATTTTCCATAATCCCACCGTTAAGCCCGCATCGGTATCCCGCGCGGACGTTGCCCTTTTCGACATGCACGTCGGCAATCATGCCGCGAGGTTCGAAAAACGCCCGGACCTTCGGGTCGAAATATCGCAATTGCTCTATCTGCACCCGGCAGCGGAGGTCCGCCTCCGAAAGAAGCCCACGCAGATACGCAATTACCTTATCGGCCCGGCGGGCGAGGGTCTTGGTATTCAGAGGTTTTTCGATGGGCGGGACGGCCTCATCCGCAACCCATCGCTCCAGATCGAATGTGTCCAGCCTGGTGCAAAGCAAAGTAGCCTTGCCGGACGGATTATGCGTCGGGTCGCGCAGATCCGCGACGATGAAGCCATGATTCACGCCGACAGCGAATTCAAACGAATCGGTCGCAATTCTTCCAATTCGCAGGTCCGGTCCGTCCGGCATCACCTTTTCCAGCGTAACGGTCCCATCGACCCGGCAGCGTTTTTTATTTACGGTGGCCGAAGCGTTACCAGCCTGGAGCGTTACGTAATCCAGAACGCCCTCCCCGCCGTTGTGGGTATAGAGGCCTTCGATAAAAACGCCCCCGGCTGGGCGATACCGAGCGAGTCGCGGAAACAAACCGACCAGTCGATGCAGTTCCAAAACGCTCAAGGCTGCGTGTACAGAAAAGAAAAAAGGCTCCTGCCCCCTTTTTCTTTCCAGCATCGGAAGCGTCGCGTCGGCCCGTAACTGGAAAAAGTCCGTATCAACAAAGACGTCCCGTACCTTTATTTCAGAGAAGTCCGCCGGTATCGTCAGGTTAATCTTCGCCGTCGCCCGTTTGCCGCGTGGTTTGGAAAATCGAGATGTTACATACTTTATCGTCCTGGCAATTCGCTTTTCGACGTTGCGCGGTTTTCGTCCCGACGGATGCTTTCGAGATGCCTTCTTGTCCAAAAACGCGATTCCCAGGTCCGTCGCGTCGAATTCGCCGGCGGCGTTAATCGCCTTCTCGTCGGCCTGGATTTTCCCCGCGAAGCGCACCGCCCCGTCCAGACCATAGCGTTCAGCCAGTTTCGCCAATTCCGGTATGAGGGTCTCGGCCGTCAGGTCCGGGACCAATCGCGCGCCGACATTCAGGTCCACCCCCTCCACTCCCGGAACAGGCCAATATGTCCCCATTGGTGGGAATTTTGGCTCCGCCGAAAAGCAAACTTTCCCCGTAACGGAGACATTCGATTTCCCGACATCCAGCGAGAGGATATTGATCGTAGCGGTTTTTTCGTCGATTTCGCCCGCCAGTCGCAGACGAAGAGCGCTTCCGCGAGGTTTGAGTCTTTTGACATTCGACAGAGACTCCGAATCGCTTCCGGGAAAGTTGAACTGAAGGTCATCGGCGTTGCAGAACAGTTCGCCCGCAACGGTCTCGGCGCTCATCCTGGCCTGCAACGAAGCGACCATCGAGCCGCGAATTCCCAACGGACCAAGGCGCCGAAGCAACGCATCCGTACAGACGGATTGCAACAGCCAGGCGGTATCGGGGACACGAATGTGCCCGGAGCAGCGAACTATCGAACTGTCGGTCTTGACCGATGGGAACGTCAGGCTCCCATCCAGCACCGCCGAAGCCAATTCGACCCGCACCGTAATCCGGTTTTGCAGGTCCGGACCGAGCGTATCGTCGCTGCGAAAATCCAGAGTTACCTCCGCCGGTTGACCGGCAACCTTCCGGAACGACCGTCCCACATCAGCCTTCACCTGCGTAACGTTAACGCCGATGCGCAAGCGACGCATCGACGGCGAAAGCATCACGTCGGCCTTTCCGGTGAGCGACCCATCGAGTCGCCTCAGGGCAGGCCCGCCGATCCGTTTTTTCCACTCGTCCACAGCCGGGATGCAGGCGAGCAACTCGCCGATACCTCGAACACTATATCGCGCACCGGTCCGAATACAGCCCGATTCGATTCCGCCATTAAAAGCCAATCGCCCATCTTCGATATTCACGTCCCAACCGGACTCTCCGACCTGCTCCGTACCCCTCGACTTTGCTCCCCTCGACTTTGCTCGGGACAAGCGGGACAGGCCGACCCGAAACCGCACGTTGTCAATCCCCGGCGGGTCGGAAGTAACGGTTGAACTCAATTCCATTTCTATCGACTGATCCGCCGGTTTGACGAACCATTCGCCGATTGACAGTCTGGTTCCTTTCGGAAGCCTTACGCTGCGCAGTCCTACCCTGTCATTCTCAATGAACCATTGCCCGGCGATTTCCCCGTCCATGCGAACTTCGGGCGGGATTGTATATTTACCAGCCGAGAAACCCGCCAGCAGATCGCCGATGGAATCCAACTCGACGATTTTCCAGCGTCCCTGCCAGTCCATCCCTTCCGGGGCATGCCGGACGTTCCAAAGCGATCCGGTTCCGGAGAAGCGGTTTCGCCCTATCCGCATTTCTGCCGGCCTGGACGGGTCAGTCCAGAGGCGCCAGGTGTGCTTTTCAACATTTCCGTGAATTTCAGCGGTCAGTTTCCTGCCGGCGGGTTTGGCAACACGACGCCCGCAGCGAATGGTCGCCGTTGTGGCGTCGAGCGCCAGGCTGAAGGACATCTGCGACTTGTCCCCTCGAAGCGAGATGTTGACGTCTACATTACCGTCGAATTCCATCCCTCCCGGAAGCGTCGGCGACCGGCCCGAAAGCAGCGTCGCGACGGTCGTCGGATTGACCTTTGCGGTTATTTCCAGCGACCGGACCGCCTCCCATCGCCCCGACAGGGCGTCAGCGTGAATCCGTCCCTTGCCTTTCAGCTCAATGCCGGGAAGATGCAACCCAAACGTGCTAACGTCGATGCTCTCGTAGATCGGGTCGGACGTCGCCGTCAGTGTCAGGTCCGCCTTTTCAATCACCGGTATTGACGGACCGACGGCAGGCTGGGCGTCGAGGTCTTTTACGCAAAGTTCCAGCGAAAACCGCCCCACCCTTCCGGTGCGGTCGAAGCGACAGTCCATCTGACCCGACGCACACCCGGAAAACCGTTTCAACGGTAAAGACAGAAGTTTCGGAAGGTTCAATTGTGAAATATCCACGCCCGCGAAGCGGAAACTCGCTGACGCCGCCGACGAGCCTTCGTAAGTTTCGCCGGACTTCGGCGAGCTCGGTCGAGCCGCAGATGCCGTAAGTGTCATTGGGGCGCTTTGACCTTTCTGAGACAATTCTGCCGACATCGTAAGACGCCCGACGTTTTCAAGTTCGCCCACGCGGTACTGAAGATCGGATACGTCAAGCCGCAGCAGACGGTCATGGTCGGGAAATTGAACAGTTACCGCCGTCCGACGAAACGCCATCCAATCCGGAGGAGGCATTTCCACCAGAGGTCCAAGTGCGGCAATGTTGGCGTGGCCGTCCTTATCAAGCACTACGTCAAGGCGGACGCCGGTCAGTTCTATCCATTTCAGCTGGCCGCTCCACAGCATCCGAAGCGGCGAAAGGTCGCACCGGAGCGTATCGGCCACGACCATATCGGCATCGCCGAAACCGGCTCCGTTACCGATACGCACGTCGCTGATAGTAACGCCCTCGGACCAGGACATTTTCAGGCTGGAGATGCTTACAGGGACTGACAGCATATCGCTCAGGTCGCGGGCGATTTTTCCGGCAAGGTATTGTTTTGGCGTCCACCACGGCAGCGTCGCGTAGAGAACCGCCAGGGATGCGAAAACAAATACGCCGGCGCGAAATATCCTCTGCCGAACGGAACGCTTCGGACGACGGGTGCGACTGGGCGATTTGACATGGGCGTCTCTGACCATCGCGGAGATTCTATCAACCCCCCACCGAAACGACAACATCACAGTTCGACGTTCACTAATACTGCTACGAAACTTCGGTCGTTGCAGATAAACCGTTTCGCGTATGAGTAATTCGTAATTCGTAATTCGTAACTGGTAATTCGTAGCTGGTAACAAAGTGTCGGTTTTTTTTACTAATTACCAATTACGAATTACCAATTACACATTAAACCTGAACTCTATCGCATCGCCGTCACGGACGGTGTAGTTTTTCCCTTCGAGGCGGAACTTACCGGCGGCACGGGCCTTCTTTTCGTCGCCGAAAGTTTTCAGGTCGTC
>JAUVIQ010000255.1 GCA_030592655.1 Planctomycetales bacterium
CTCTCAACCGCATCTGTTATTATATCTAACTCTTCGGAGATGTCAACTGATATATTAAAGAAAATTTACAAAAATCGGGACAAGGACTCACATGCTCAAAGACAAAGTCGGTAAAATCCCTTTCGTGAGCAACAGCGATTTTGACATTGTAGTAATCGGCGGTGGTCATGCCGGGGTTGAGGCTGCGTGGGCGGCGGCGCGGCTTGGGGTGGCGACGGCGCTGGTAACGCTGGACGCCTCGACGATCGCGCAGATGTCGTGCAACCCTGCTATCGGGGGCGTCGGCAAGGGCCAGATGGTACGCGAGATTGACGCGCTCGGCGGGCTTATTGGTATCGCCGCCGACGCGACCGGAATCCAGTTCCGCATACTGAACCGCTCCAAAGGCCCAGCCGTCTGGGGCCCGCGATGCCAATCGGACCGGCACGCATACGCCGCCTTCGTCCAGAAAACTCTCGCAAACCTCGACAACCTCACCGTCATCGAAGGTGAAGCGACGGAAATCGTTACAGAAAATAATCACGTGGTTGGCGTATGTGTCAGTCCCGCTAGCCGCGACCGGAAGGGAGCGGGCAATTGTCGGAATATCGAAAAAACAACCCGCTCCCTTCCGGTCGCGGCTAGCGCGGACGAATCCGCAATTCTTCGCTGTCGCGCGGTGATCGTTACGGCAGGGACGTTCCTTCGCGGTTTGATGCACTGCGGCGAAAAGGTCTGGGCGGGCGGGCGGTATGACGAACCGGCGGCGGAAAGTTTGTCTGCCTCGCTGGAATCACTTGGTATTCGCCTGGGGCGTTTGAAGACGGGCACCTGCCCGCGCATCGCCGCAGAGACCATCGACTACAGCCGCTGCATCCGCCAGGACGGCGACGAGACACCCAAGCCGTTCTCGTTCATCAACGATTCGCTCAACGTCGAGCAGGTTCCCTGCTGGATAACATCGACCAACGAGAAAATCCATCAGGCCGTCCGGGACAACTTCGCCAGAGCGCCGGTGTTTTCCGGGCAGATTTCCTCGACAGGACCGCGATACTGCCCGTCGCTGGAACTGAAAGTGCGGCGTTTTCCCGACAAGCAAAGCCACCAGGTATTCATCGAGCCGGAAGGCCGAGATACAAACTGGGTGTATCTCAACGGCGTCGCCACCTCGCTGCCGGTGGATTTGCAGGATTTTATCGTCCATAACATCCCCGGCCTGGAGGACGCCGAAGTAATCCGCTGGGGCTATGCCATTGAGTACGATTTCGCTGACCCGACGCAGTTGACGGCGACGCTTCAGGCCAAGGCGGTGGGGGGCCTGTTCCTTGCCGGTCAGGTCAACGGGACGACCGGTTACGAAGAAGCCGCCGCTCAAGGCCTTATCGCCGCTGTCAATGCCGTGGTGCTGCTGCGCGGCGGCGAGCCGCTGATCCTGCGCCGCGACCAGGCCTACATCGGCGTAATGATAGACGACCTTGTAACCAAGGGTGTCATCGAACCGTATCGGATGTTCACCAGCCGGGCCGAATACCGCCTGATACTCCGCGCCGACAACGCCGACCGAAGACTGACGCCCGTCGGTAGAGAGATAGGTTTGGTTGACGATGAACGTTGGGAAAGATTCAGCGCGAAACGACAGGTCGTTGAAGAAACCGAGGCGCTGTTTAAAAAGATTCGTTTGAATGGTAAGACAATTTCAGAACAACTCGCTAATCCCGATGTGAGTCTTGAACAGATAATCACCCGGTTAGCCGAAAGGGCAGTATCACTCTGGAAGTCTCATCGAGGCGCGGTCGAGACCGTTGCTATAGATTGCCGATACGCCGGTTACGTCGCCCGTCAACAGTCAGCCGCCGCCGGGCTTATGGAACTGGAAATGAGGCGGATTCCTGATTCATTGCATTACGCCGACGTGCCTCATCTTCGTGCAGAGGCAATCGAACGGCTCGAAAGCATCCGCCCGGCGACTTTGGGTCAGGCGCTGCGGATCAGCGGCATCACGCCCGCCGACATCACCGTTCTTACGATCCATTTGACATGCTCATCGAAATAGGCACGCCGTTGCGCGTGAAAATGGGGGAACTGTATAAAATGGGTAATTTTTCGGCGGGAAAAATCTTCGATAAATTTACGATTCTCTCTGCGAAAATGCCGACAAATTCGTATAAATCACGTATTTGCAAGCGGTTACATATTCGCCGTGCTTTGGAAAATGCCTGAAGGTATTTGCTTATTTTGGCCGATAGGTGAAGAAGCAGGGAAGCACTCGAATGCAGGTGGGCTGTTGGATATGGTCCGCCAGGTGTAGCGGTTTCGCACAGGCTGCACCGACACGCCACTCAAACGCCATGGAAGGCTGAAAAGGGTGTGATTGTGCGCGTGGATTGGGAACAATGAACGTCAAAAAGCCAGGAACCGTCGGAACAAGTAAAATTCAAAGACCTGCTCGCAAGTCAATCACGGCGGCGTCAGCGCCTCATGCCGGCGCTTCCGGGCGAACGGCCCCCACCGAATTGGCAAAGTGGATAAAAAAGGCCCGCAACCTGCCGGAAGTTCGACAGGACCTCGTCGAGCGCGTCAAGGCCGAGATCGCCGCCGGAAACTACGAAACGCCTGAAAAACTCCAAATCGCCGCAGAACGGATGCTCGAAGAGATTTGATTAGCATTCAGCCCTCAGCCCTCATCCATCAGCAAAAACCCGGTGAACAAAGGAACTGGCCGCTGACCGCCGATTAAAGCAATTATCGGCTTATCCGAGGTGGCAATTTACATGCCGGCGGGACGGGAGAAATACACACTGAATGTTCGCGTCATCGCCAGGTGGCCTTGAATTTCCCTTCCGCGAGCGCCTTTCGCAAGGCCACTTCGCCCTCACGATCCAGCGTGATCGGACGCGCCTTGAAGCCGTCGGCCAGGATTGTGGCGATTTCCTTTCCCCCCTTGGAGGTGCGCATTTGTAGCGTCAGTGAATTGTCCGATGAGAGTTCCTGGTGAACCGGCGGTCTGCGATATATCAGCCGGCGTGTGGAGATAATCACCCCGGCCATTCCGTCTTCTGTTCTCATGCGGTTACGGTCTGGGATGTAGGCGATGAATCGTTCGTTACCGGTGGGCTTGAACCACTGCTCCAGGCGGTGGCGGACGACTGTAGGAAGTGCGTCCCAGTGGTCCGCCTTGGCTCGCTTGGCGAATTCGACAAACCTGGCGAAATCGTGGCTGTGCGTCCCCGAAACAGCGCCGAGGAAACTGGCTGCCACCTGGAGGTTACGCATGTAGAGCCTGCAATGCCCATGTCCGCTGTCCTGATCGACCTTTATCTGCCCGGAAATCGCCCCGGCGCCGCTGCACAGGTCGCAGACCCAGTATGGCATCGGAAGATTGGCTGGGGCGGGAACGTTTGGAATCTCCGGAAGGTGTTCGAGCATCGCCTCTCCTGTCAGCCCGACGAGCCTGTCCTGCGGAATGGTCAGTTGACCGGCTTTATGCTCGGCTTCGAGTGAAATACTGTCCCGAAGTTGCGGTGCGAAGATAATCAGGTGGGCCGACAGATGCGCCCGCCCGAGGCAGTGGATGCAGACGC
>JAUVIQ010000160.1 GCA_030592655.1 Planctomycetales bacterium
AAGATGTGGTTCGAGGACGTCCAGCCCGCCGTGCATGGCACGGGCGGCGATGAGCACCTCGGGCACATACACTTCGTTGTTCTTGAAGCGCACGCCGATAACGTTCATCCCGCCGATCAGACCATCCTTAAGGATGTCAGCCGGGGCTACGCCGTCATCAATAGCCTTCTGCGTCAGTTCCACTACGGTGTTACGGTCGCCCTTGATCAGAGCATCTGCAATCGGTTGCAAGTCTGGCATGTGTGCTCATCTCCTAATGCTTGGTTAACATTTTTCAGAAAAGTAATTCTAAAACGTACCGGCCAAATTGTCTGGGAGAAACTTTATCTATTTTTCCGCGTCAGTCAAGGCCGGTCCTGACGCCGGCTGGGTGTCTGCCGGTTTCGTTGCCGGTACAGTAGTCGGTACAGTAGTTGGTAAAGTGGTCGGCGCACTTGTGGCGAACCTGAAGGGCTTTTTCCAAACCTCCAGGTTATTCAATCTTCGCTGTGCCTCAACCCATGCCGGAAAAGTATTGTCCAGCGAACGTTTCACCTGTTCATACTCGGACTTTGCCGTTGTCCAGTCCGCTGCGCTTTCAGCCAGCATTCCCAGTCCGAGATGGGCCTTGGCGACGAAAATTTTCCGGCCTGAATGTTTCTCGATAACCAGGTTGTAATATGTTTTGGCTTTTTCGCGATATTCTCCCGCTTGTTGTCCTGCGGGGTCCCGCAAGTCTGTCATGTACTGATTTGCGCAGAAATCGGCTACGGATATAGACGCCGACGCCGACAGAAGGGGGTCCCTGGCGTTTTCAGCCAGGTCAATCAGACCCTCCAGCGATGATGCCCGTTTGTCCGGCTTGTGGATATTCTCCTTCAGCGTTTCAAACATTTCCGCCTGTTCGAGCAGTTCCGCGGCGCTTTTGCTGCGGTAGTGCAAGACGATAAGAAACACAATCAGCGCTGCGACGACAATACCTGTAATCAAGCTGCCGTATCGGTTGAAAAAAACCTTCATCTTACCCAGTTCGTGGGCAAGGACGTTTTCCTGTAATTCATGCCTTCGTTGAGCCTTCATTTTGCGGTGGATTTACCTCCGGTCTTTTCTTTGGGCGCGACGATGCGCCCGGTGGTCCCCAGCCAAATCTTAATGTAGGTAGGGTGAAACAGGCTACCATTGCAGATGATAATCCGGCAGCGTTCCGTTTCTCTCTCGAAGTCCAGTCTTCTGTCGCCTTGCGTGAAAACATCCATCGCATGAGTCCACTGGTAATTCGGCATTTGGCGTTTGTAGAACCTGGCCACGGCCCACTTGTCGGCATTGCCTTTGTACAGATGATCCACGAAGCGGGCAACGCCGGTGTCGTAATTTCGACTGTGCTTCTCGTCCAGTTTGAATCCGATCGGTACAGGCAGGTCGTGGATCTGCGGTCTTGCTTGGGCGATAAGTTCAATCGGCGGAGCGACTTCGCGGTACCCGCCGGAAGTCGTCTCCAGTTTTTTATTGCTGTTACCGCAACCCGACGACAATAAAACCAGACCCGCCGCCAATGCTAATCCTGTCAGTCTCAATGTGGTCATCATAATGACCTCCTCTTGGCTGGTAACCAAGATTGCCGATTTTTACGAGATTGTCAAGAAAATGCTTTGATATTAAATTTATCGGCGTAAGGCGATCTTTGTGATGAGCCGGCAGGTATAGTTGCGTTGTGCGGGCAGGGGCGGCATGAAAAGAAGAAAAGGATAGATAGCGGGATTGTGATTTTGTTTGAAGAAGAAGAAGAAAAAGAAAAAGAATAGCGGGATTACAGGGATTACTGGATTACAGGGATTTTAATTTTGGCGGAAAGAAGAAAAAGAAAAGGAATAGCAGGATTACAGGGATTGGGTTTCTTTTGTTTCTTTTAGCAAAATTAAAATCCCTGAAATCCCGTAATCCCCGTAATCCCGCTATCTTTTCTTCTTCTTCTTCTTTCCGCCAAAATTAAAATCCCTGAAATCCAGTAATCCCTGTAATCCCGCTATTCCTTTTCTTTTTCTTTTTCTTCTTCTCTCATCAAGTATTATAATCCTGCGATCTTTCTTCGCAGACCGATCAAGGCTGGTATTTATGACTTTGGCGCAGAAACCGGGAAAAATCGACGACCTTACCGCCCCGCTCGACGAGGTTTTCGGATTTCACGCCTTCAGGCCCAACCAAGAAGAAATTATCCGCGCAATCCTGGACCGACGCGACATCTTTGCCGTAATGCCCACCGGCGGCGGGAAGTCGCTGTGCTATCAACTCCCGTCGCATTTGCTGGGCGGAACCTGCATCGTCATAAGCCCGCTCATTTCACTTATGAAAGACCAGGTCGATGCGGTCAGGGACAACGGGATTCACGCTGAGTATTTCAACAGTTCATTGAACAACCTGCAGCGGTCGGCGGTGCTTCGCAGACTTTCGAGCGGCGAGTTGGACCTCCTGTACGTCGCTCCTGAACGATTCGCAATGGGGAGTTTCATTTCGATTCTAAAGGGCGTCCCCATTAGCCTTTTTGCCGTTGATGAAGCACATTGTATTTCCGAGTGGGGGCACGATTTCAGGCCTGATTATCTTTCGCTGTCGCTTATCGTCGAGCATTTCGCGGATGTTCCGGTGGCGGCGTTCACTGCTACCGCGACGAAACGGGTGCAACGGGATATTATCGACAGGCTCGCCCTGCGCGATCCGCACACTGTGCGGGCTTCGTTCGACAGGCCTAACCTGTTTTACGAGGTCGCCGACAAGGACGACGTGAACCGGCTGATATTGTTGTTTCTCCACAACCGACGCGATGAATCCGGTATCATTTATCGCACCACCCGTGCGGACGTCGAAGGCACTGCCTCGTATCTCGCCTCACACGACGTCAAGGTCCGTCCCTATCACGCCGGACTGGACAGCGAAACGCGGAAGAAAAACCAGGACGCCTTCAACCGCGACGAAATTAATGTCATCGTAGCCACCATCGCTTTCGGTATGGGTATCGACAAGTCGAACGTCCGCTTCGTCGTCCACGGCGACCTGCCCAAGAACATAGAAAGTTACTACCAGGAGACGGGCAGAGCGGGAAGGGACGGCGAACCGGCACACTGCCTCTTGTTTTTCGGACGCGGAGACACTTCAACAATTCGTTACTTCATCAACCAGATGGAGGATGAAACCCAACAGTCCATCGCTACTGAAAAACTCAACCAAATGGTCAATTTCGCTGTGCCCAATACATGCCGCCGACGGAGGCTATTGTCCTACTTTGGCGAGAGGTTCGAAAAAGACAACTGCGGTACGTGCGACGTGTGTACGAGCGACGCCGAACAGGTCGATGCCGCCACCGAAGCCCAGATTGTAATGTCGGCCATCCTTCGCACGGGACAGCGTTTCGGCGCTGCCCACGTCGCCGACGTTGTAACCGGCGCGAACACGAAGAAAATTCGAGAATTGAGGCACAATGAAATAAAGACCTACGGAGCAGGGAAGGACAAAGACAAACGCTTCTGGCGCAGGATTATCGACGACCTTCTCGCGCAGAAATGCCTCATCCAGACGGAGGGACAATATCCTGTTTTGCAGGTTACGCCGCACGGGCGCGAGGTGCTCTTCGGCAGGGCGGAGTTTTACGTTCGCAAGCGAGCCGAAACCCCAAGCCACGCCGTCTCGACGGTTGTGGATGATTATAATCGGGAACTTTTTGAGCGGCTTCGGTCGGTCAGGGCACGGCTTGCCGGTCAGCAGAACGTTCCGCCGTTCGTTGTCTTCTCGGACAGGACATTGCACGAAATGGCCTGCTACTTTCCCGTTACGCCGGATGAAATGCGCCGCATTACCGGCGTGGGAGAGATGAAACTTCAACGCTACAGCGACGACTTCCTGCCGGTGATTCGCGCCTTTGTAGAATCAGACCCTCAATCCCAAAGCAGCGCCCCGCCCCTGCCGGAACCGCGCGCGCCCAGGCAGACTAAATCGCCGGCGGGGAAAACTTTCAACACCACCTGGCAGATGCTGAAGGATGGCTTGAGCCGTTCGCAAATTGCCGAGAGGCGTGGGCTGACGACGGGGACGGTATCGACACATATCGAGCGATTGATCCTGGACGGACGGGACATCGAATTGGACAGACACGTCGAGCCGGCTAAGCAAACGGAGATCGAACGCCTGTTCAAACGTCTGGGTATGGACAGTTTGCGTGAAATCGTGGAGGCCTCCGACGGAACGGTCGGATACGAAGAGGTAAGAATCGTCCGGGCTGCAATGCAAGCCAACAGCGACCGGAAGTGAAAATCCGCAATCCGGCTTCGCCAAAGGCTACGCCGTGACAAGTCCACAATCCACAATCCGCAATCCACAATCCGCAATCCACAATGGAATAACGGAGAGGGTGGGATTCGAACCCACGGTACCTTACGGCACACTGGTTTTCGAGACCAGCACGATCAACCGCTCTGTCACCTCTCCATGTATTAATATCAAAATTCCGGCTGCATATTATACTAAATGAAATAAGTGAGTTCTGCTTATTTTTCTCAAGATAATCGGCATTTGGCATTCGGCATTTGGCATTGGTCGAAAGAGGGTCGTTGTATGTCCTTCCTTTATAATTCCGATATTTTATTAAATCATGGAATTAAACAGCAAATATACCTTTACAAACCCAGTGCCACCGATGCCAAATGCCAAATGCCAAATGCCGAAATGGGGATATTCAACTTGCCCAGCCTGCTGTGCCGATGTAAAATTATACCGTAACGTCGGAAAAGGCGTAACTTTACATCGTGTACTGCGTTTAAGTTAACAGACAAGCCGACAGTGCAGACCTGAACGCGGTGGAGTTTTTTTTTCGAGGGTGTTATTGCAGTGGCTCGATCAGATATATTCTCCGTTACGATTAATCATTTCCTCGCCCCCGTTGTGCCGTTTCTGAACGACCCGGCGGTATCGGAAATTATGATTAACACTTCCGATGAGATATACATCGAGAAGAACGGCGCACTTATCAGGACCGACGCGAAATTCGACAACGAAGAGGCCTTTACCGCAGCCGTCAATAACATCCTCCAGTTCACGGGCAAACGCCTGACCCAGGAGCATCCGCTACAGGATTCACGCCTTCCCGATGGCTCGCGCGTGCATGTTATCCTTTCCCCGCTGAGCCGGCGCGGTACGACGATGACCATCCGAAAATTCGCCAAGGTCATGTTCGATGCCGAGCATCTCGTCGAACTCGGCTCATGGACCCACCAGGCGATGGAATATCTGCGAATGTCCGTGCTGGGCGAGAAGAACCTCCTTGTGGCCGGCGGGACGTCGTCGGGAAAGACCTGCCTGCTGAACGTTCTGAGCGCGTTTATTCCCAATCACCAGCGGATAGTGGTAATCGAGGATTCGGCTGAACTTGCCCTTCAGCAGGATCACCTGATTACGCTGGAGTCGCGCAGTGCCAACCGTTACGGGCGCGGCGAAGTAACGATCCGCGACCTGTTCCGCTCGTCGCTTCGGCTCAGGCCCGACCGAATAATCATCGGCGAATGTCGCGGCGGCGAAGCGCTGGAAATTATTCAGGCAATGACGTCTGGTCATGCCGGTTCGATGAGCACGCTTCACGCCGACAGCCCCCTCGATACGCTGGGCCGGATGGAGACGCTGTGCATGATGTCGAATGTGAATCTGCCCCTGCACGCGCTGCGGGCGCAGGTGTCCTCGGCGATAGACGTGTTGATTCAGGTAACGCGGTTCAGCGACGGGCGACGGGCGGTAACGCAAATTGCCGAAGTTCTCCCGCTGGATGATAACGGACGGTATCGCATCGCTGATATGTTCACGTATCAATTGGATGAGAAGTCCGATTCGAGTGTGGGCGAACTTATCTGGACAGGCGCTAAGTCCGTCTTCGGAAACGATCCGCGAATTCGTGTCCTGCGGAAGCAAATGGATTTGACGCGGGAGATTTTCGCATGATTACACTCGCGCCGATGAGAAAAATTGTTTCCGACGATTCCGGTCAGGTAACGCTTGAGTGGGCGCTTGTACTGGCGGCGGTTGCGCTGCCGATGTATTTTATAATCGTCGTGTGCCTGAATCTGCTCGTGGCGCACTATCGGATGGTAACGTTTATGGAAACGCTTCCTTTCCCGTAACGGGTCAGGTACGGACAGGAAGTAAAAGATGCTGACCCGAGGGATAAGAGTATGAAAGGATTGTGGAAAATGGCGAAGCGGCTTCATTCGGACCAGCGCGGAGCCGAGGGTCTGGAAAAACTGCTCATCATCGCAGCGGTCGTGCTACCACTGCTGGGGTTGTTGATTTGGTTCTCTAAGGACATTATGAATTGGGTCAGAGAACTGTATGACGAGATCAAAACCGGCGCTCCGGAAGTGGAAACCTGATCCGACGACACTAGACCATGCTGTTGGAGATTATTCCGCATATTGAGTCTTATTGGTCGTCGGCGGTGATTGCTGCGCTGGTTGTAACGGCGGCTGTTGTTGATCTGCGCCGCGGGAAGGTTCCGAACTGGCTGACGTACCCAGCCATATTGCTCGGTCTTTTCGGGCACGCCGTCGTCGGTTACGCCTCCGGCGAGGTGTTTTCAGGCGGTGCCGAGCAGATGGGACTGGCTGGAGCATTAAAAGGCTTCGCCATGGGTTTTTTCCCGCTGCTTCTGTGCTGGATGGCTGGTGGTATCGGCGGCGGAGATGCGAAATTAATGGGCGCTGTCGGCGCGTTGGGCGGGTGGAAGCTCGCCTTGGGTGCGATGTTGTTCGGATTTGTAATCGCCGGCCTGATGGCTGTGATTGTTATGATTCGCAAGCGGATCGTTCGCCGAACTGTGCGGAGGGTCTGGCATACTGTTGTATTGCTGATTATACCGGGCGCGAAACCGGTCGATCCGACAGGTCCTGACAGCCCGACGGTCCCCCTCGCCGTGGCATTATGCCTTGGGACCTTCGTTGCGATGCTCGAACAGGTTATCGAGCCGGTCATCCGGTCGATCCTCGGTCTTTAATTTTGTGCGTCGTCGTACCGACGACGGCTAAACGAACAGGTGCGCTTGATGCGACAGAAGCAACAAGAACGGACAGTGAAACTATCAGTTTCCGCGACGGTGATATGCGTTGCGGTGGTTCTGGTCTGCGCCGCTTGGTTTATCGCCTCGCTCAACAGCGGATGGGTTGGGCGGTGCTTCCGAAGCCGGATGTCGCTCTACGCCGGCGCGGTCGCGTTGGTTTGCCTGATGGGCTTGTACATTCTGGTCGGCGTGGCTTGGCGTTTGGGGCGGATGCAGCGAAAAAACAGAGCCCGTTCCAACCAAGCCGGTACGGCCGCTATCGAATTCGCGCTGCTGTTTCCTTTTGCCCTGATGATTATACTGGCGATGATCCAGTCGATGCTGCTGGTGGCGGGGAACCTGGCTGT
>JAUVIQ010000051.1 GCA_030592655.1 Planctomycetales bacterium
GACGTAACTGCCAAGATGACGACCTTGACCGCCGGCGAACCTGAAGACCAACTTCGCGGGCCGTTTGAAATCTTCATGCAGGAGGTCGGGCACGCTTTGGCACTAGAGGTTGTCTGCGCGGGCGAAGTGATGTTGCCGGGTCGTATGGGAAAGCCCGACTACGCCGTACACGCCGCGAAGTTGCTAGCCGGTTACGTCGAATTGAAGGCCCCCGGCACCGGTGCCAACCCCAACCATTTCACCGGCCATAACAAGGATCAGTGGAAGCGGTTCCAGTCGATTCCCAATCTGATCTACTGTGACGGTAACGATTGGGGCCTGTATCGCAACGGCAAAGCCATTCGTCCTATTGTCAGGTTGTCCGGCGACGTGGCCGCTAATGGTAAAAAAGCCGTCAATGAGAAAGACGCCCAAGGCGTCATGGGTCTGCTGACTGACTTCCTGCAATGGCAACCTACTATTCCCACAAAGGTAAAAGGCAAAATTGACCTGAAAGCCTTTGCCAATATGCTCGCCCCGCTGTGCCGGATGTTGCGCGACGATGTAACCGATGCACTGAAAGACTTGCAATCGCCACTGGTTCAAATTGCCGGGGACTGGCGGGAACTGCTGTTCCCCGACGCAAATGATAAACAATTTGCCGACACCTACGCCCAGACGGTAACCTTTGCCCTTCTGCTTGCCCGAAGCGAGGGGGCTGACCCGCTGAACCTCTCTAGCGCCGAAGCGGCCTTGGCCGCCGAACACAGTTTGCTTTCCCGGGCGCTTCAAGTGCTCACCGACCCCAACGCACAGGCGGAAATCTCCGCTTCCCTGAATCTGCTGATCCGCGTTATCGGTAAAGTGCCCCCGGCGGCGCTCAAGAGCCCCAAGGAGGCATGGCTTTTTCGCTATAAAGACTCCCTTCCGATTGCCGCTCCGCAAGACCCATGGCTTTACTTCTATGAAGACTTCTTGGCTGCCTATGACTCTAAGTTGCGTAAGGACGCCGGGGCATACTACACACCGGTTGAGGTGGTGCTTGCGCAGGTCCGCTTGATAGACAATCTGCTGACAAACCGGTTGGGCAAGCCCTTGGGCTTTGCCGACCCCAGCGTGGTAACCTTGGACCCTGCGGTTGGAACGGGGACATACCTTCTGGCGGTGATCGACCACGCTCTGGCCAGAGTACATGCCGAGCAGGGCAAGGGCGCCCTGCCGGGAAAAGCTACTGCCTTGGCTGGTAACATCTACGGATTTGAGATTATGGCCGGACCATTTGCCGTGTCGGAACTTCGCATTACCCGCGCGCTTCAAGACTGGGGCGCGAAGTTGCCACCCAACGGAACGCACGTTTACTTGACTGATACGCTGGAAAGCCCAACCACGAAGATGCCGCCATTGCCATACTATTTGAAGCCTATTGCCGATCAGCACCGTCGGGCACTGGAAGTCAAAAACAAAGTGCCGGTAATTGTTTGTCTGGGCAATCCGCCCTATGATCGCACAGAAAATCCTGATGCAAAAAAGAGAGCAAAAGTTGGCAAGTGGGTACGATGGGGCGATGATGGGAGGGGTACTGCCGCAATTTTGAAGGATTTTTTAGAACCTGCAAAAGATGCGGGGCATGGGAAACTTCTTCGCAACCTGTACAATCTCTATATTTACTTCTGGCGGTGGGCGATTTGGAAGGTCTTTGAGCATAAGACAGCTACCGGACCAGGCGTTGCAAGCTATATCAGCGCATCAAGCTACTTGGACGGCGACGCCTTCTGTGGCATGCGAGAGCATATGCGCCGCCTGTGCGATGAAATCTGGATTATTGACCTGGGCGGCGAAGGCCGTGGCACACGCAAAAGCGAAAACGTATTTGCCATCCAAACGCCCGTGGCGATTGCCGTAGCGGTGCGTTACGGCAAGGCAAATAAGAATGTGCCTGCCAAAATCCACTATACCCGAATTGATGGTACACGAAACGAGAAATTGAAGGCACTGAACGCCATTACCGACTTTGCTCCACTTCAATGGAAAGACTGCCCCGATGAATGGCAGGCACCCTTTCGACCAGTTAGCAAGGGTGATTATTTCGACTGGTTGCTCCTGACCGATACGATGCCGTGGCAACATCCAGGCGTAATGCCTTGTCGAACATGGCCAATCTGTCGCAATCCTGTAACACTCGAAAATCGCTGGCGTATTTTATTGCATTCGGACGACATAGCTACGGCATTTAGGGAAACACGAGACAGGAAGGTCGATAGAAAGTACAAACCGCTCTTAATAGGTGAAAAACATCAACCTTCTCTGAAAAAGACGCCAAAGAGCACACAAGTTCCGCGTATAACCCGCTATGCATATCGATCCTTTGATCGGCAATGGATTTTGGCTGATAACCGTCTCGGTGATATGTTGCGCCCCGAATTATGGCATGCCCACAGCGACCAGCAAGTCTTTATAACGAGTCTATTAAATCACCCTCTTGGCCAAGGTCCAGCCTTAACGGCATCTGCATTCGTTCCTGATAAGCATCATTTTCGAGGTTCATACGGTGGAAAGGATATTATTCCTCTTCACCGCGACGCCCAAGGTAAGGAAGCGAACATTCTTCCGGGGCTGCTGGACTTGTTGGCGAAGGCATACGGCCGGAAGGTTACGCCGGAAGATTTCCTTGCATACGTCTATGGCGTCTTGGCCCAGCCTGCATTTACGGAGCGATTCGCGGATGAACTTGGCTCGCGGGAACTGCGCGTACCTCTAACTAAGAACGCAGGCCTGTTTGCCCAAGTGCGCGACGTGGGGGCAAGGCTGCTCTGGCTTCATACCTTCGGCCAGCGCTTTGTGCCCAAGGGCAAACACAAGGGGCGCGTGCCCAAGGGCAAAACCAAGTGCATCAAGGCCGTGCCCGGCGATGAGGCCGGTTATCCCGAAAAGTACGAGTACAATGACGCGACGAATACGTTGCACGTCGGGGACCCCAACGGGGCAGGCGGCGAATTCGCTCCGGTTGCGCCGGAAGTGTACGAGTTTGAAGTATCGGGGCTGAAAGTTGTTCAATCGTGGCTTGGCTACCGGAAGAAGAATCCCAAGGGGAAGAAATCTTCGCTCCTGGACGAGATCAATCCTGAGAAGTGGCCGAGCGAATTCACGACAGAACTTCTGGAACTTCTCTGGGTTCTGGAAGCGACGGTTGCCGAGTACCCTGCCCAGGCCAAGCTACTGTCGGCCGTGGTCAAGGGGTCGTGCTTCCAGACCGATGAACTACCGGACGTACCCGACGCGGCCCGCAAGCCGCCTTCCCGCCTGTCCGCCAAGGGATTGTTTGACGAAGCGGAAGATGAAAACGAATAGGGCCGTTAGTTGGTAAGGTAACAACCGGGACGGTTTTCTATTTTCAAACAACCGGTGCGGATTAAAGTCCGAACTGCAACTCTGACTTATTTGAGCCGATATAATTAACGGGATTTCTACAGGAACCACTATCGGTTAGACTATTGTGCGAGTGCTACCAATGAAACAAACACACAGAAAATCACGATTCGTCTGCACGGGGATGATTTTACTGATTATTGTTCTGTCGGGCCCTGTTGCCCTGGCCAGGCCGCCCCGACCGATACACGCCGGGCCGAGACGACCAATGCCGGCTGAACAGGGGGGAATCGTCTATTACCAGGTAACTTACGCCGACGGCAAGATCCGCGACCTCAACGAACCGCCCAAGGCCAAAAAGGCCATCAGGCGGGTCGTCCGCATCAGCCGATTCGAACCCGAAATCAAAGGATACGAACTGCTCTCGACCAGACACCCGATGATAAAATCCATCCGTCCGGGACGAACGGTCAAACACGACCTCGTCTGGAACGGCAAGGCATGGGTAGGCCCGGAGCGTCGCCATCCGACACGCCCGCGCCAAGCCACAAGACCATCCCGTGAGAAAGCAATAAACCGGGCGATTCGTAAGACAGAAGCGATCCTCGCGATTCTGCGCGAACGCCTGAAGCAGCACGATCACGCAGTCGCCGAGGCCGAGAGGAAACTCGCCGACGCCAAAAGCGACGATGCGAAATCTTCCGCCCAGGTCGGCCTGAAAAAGTCGCGCCAATCCCGCCGGAAAACACTCGACGCAACCAAGCAGTACACCCGTCAACTCGACGCGCTCAAGGACGCGGATAAACACAAACCCTTCTCCCGCCCACCTTCAGGACGGGTCAGCCGACTTCATCAACCACCCAAAAAAGGAAAACACGGCATCGTCGAGCCGGTGTCGAAAAGGGCAGTGCTTCCGCACCGCGTGCAGGTGTGGAAAGTCGATTCACCTAAGGGCAAACGCGACTACGAGGTCTCCATGGCCCATCCCGAGGCAGGGCGATTCGGAGCGTTCCACTACGTCGCCTATGCCGACACCGACAAAGACGGCAGGCCCGATAAACTCATCGCCCGCTCGCCGCTGGCGACTGCCCAAACGCCGGGACAATGGACGCAGTGGAATTTTACGACATCCGAAACGGCGGTATTCGTCGGCAACGCCTGGCCTGAAGAATCAGCCGGCGCTTATTGCCTGAAAACGACTCCGACAGAGGACAACTGGAAGGGAATGAACACTGAAGTATTCGTTGCACCGCTTATCGGCGTAATGCCGGGTCGAAGATGGTCATGGTGGCCTTACCTGACAAACATCCGCATCCATGTCAACCAGAACCCCGACGCGGACCCATCGACCAGCGGCGTTAAAATCATCGCGAGATGAGTAAAAAATGAATATTGAATAATGAACAAAGAATTTCGAATTACGAAGTAAAAGAAACAAGATTCTTTTGTGAGATGTTTTTTTTCACTTCGAAATTCAAAATTCTTTGTTCATTATTCAATATTCGTTTTAAAATCAGATACTGACCGCCTTCCAGCCTTCGTTGAGGTCTTCCAGAAGGTCGATGACTTCGCGGATCATCCGCGTATCGTTTCTGATATTCCCCTGCATGAGATGGCGAATCATAAACTGGTAAAGCCGTCTGAGGTCAACAGCGATGTCGCCACCGGATTCGATGTCCAATATCGCGTTGAGTTCGTTGATAATGTTCGTTGCCTTGGTGATGTATTCAGCCTTGTCGGCAATGTTCCCGTCATCACCGGCCTCGATTTGGTCAATCGCCATGTTAAGGAACTTGACTGCGCCTTCATAGAGCATCACGATCAAGTGTCCACGCGATTGCGTAGTTATTGTGTTTTCTTTATATGACGTTATCCCGTCCATAATTAACCCTTATCGTCTCAATTTAATCGTTGTTTGTGGAAAGTGATTGCAGCAGCGAGTCAATGGCGCCTCTTTGAGCGTCCAGTTTGGCCAGCGTGGCTTCCAGGCGAGCGAATTTCGCTCGGAGATGCTTTTCCTGTTGCTCCAGACGCTTCGTCTGGGCCTCGATGGCATTTTCTATACTGTCTATATGGTCCTGAAACCCTTCCTTCATAGCGGCTACGGTACCGGTATCGTCGTCCAGTACGGTGTCCATGTGATCGTAAATCATTCCGGCGAAGCCCCTTAGGACGCGCAGTTCAGCGGTCTGCGTACTGCTGACGCCGTCCCAGACAGCCGAGAATATCAACCCATCCTCAGGAGTATCTTCGCCGCCGGTAAGCGTACTTCCGTCCCATGTCGCGTTACGCCACACCGTATCGCCCTTGGTTCTGATAAGGGCCTGGGTGATTTCACCGCTGCCGCTGAAAGACACGCTGATTTCGTAAGTCCCGGCTTCGGTGGACTCCTCGGCGCTGGTGAACTTGATGTAATCGTCGTCGGTGGCTCCGCTGGCAAGAGAGCCTATTAGCGAGAGCACGCCGTCGAAATTCTCCTCAATGGCGTCGTCGAGCGTATCGGTATCCAGTTCCAGTTTACCTTCAGCGTCGAATTCGATGCCTATATCGGAAAACATAGTGTATGCATCGGTACCGGCAACGAACCCCTCTGCCGTACCGGACAGGATCATTCGCATCCGGGTGAGAATACCGGTAATCGAGGCGTTTCCCTGAAGGATTCCGCTGGTCTCGGTTTCCTCGTCGTAACCGGCGTAGTCATCGACCGTATCAACCAGCCCGTTGTAAATGGCGACCAGGTTTTCCAGGTCGCTCTTCAGGCCCGACGTGCTCCTGGTCAATGTCAACGTTTCACTTTCGCCCGTTGCGGTGGTGTTCGCCAGCGTAAGCGTTACGTCGGGAATAATGTCGCTGATCGTGTTGGTCGATCTTTCTATCCAGTCTCCTGCCGGGAATCCGTCAACGCGGACCTGTGCGTTCTGGGCCTGCTGAGTTACCGTCCAGTTGCCCCCGGCATCATTGAATCCCGTCAGCGTCGTACCGGCTTCAATCGTAATGTCGTAGTCCTCGCCGGTGGTCTTGCCTGACAGCACCAGGTGATAGACCCCGTTTCCGCCGTCGTATTGCAGGAGACTCGCCGAGACGCCCGGGTTCTCCGCATCGTTATTAATCAAGCCAACAAGGTCCGAAAGCGTCGCACCTTCGCCGGTATTGAGGGTCCTGGTTACGCCGTTGTAGGTATAGATAAACGTTCCGCCTTCGCCGTTGTCCTTGGTCCAGTCGTCGGCGTCGTTGAGTTCGGCGATGGCGTCGCCGTCAGTGAGCGTATGGGTCAGTTCGCCGACGGGGCCGGGGTCTTTCGCCGTCAGCCTCAGGTAGTACTGCCCGGCGTCCTCTTCCACAACCGCTGCGTCGTAACCGGAAACCGCCTGGCTTCGGGCGTTAATCAAAGCGGCCACCTGGTTGAGCGAATAAGTCGTATCGGCGGCGAAAACCACGTCGGTCATATCGGCTTCATCGCCGAAATCGAAAGTGTACGTAGCCCCGTTCGCGCTCGTGGTGAACCAGGTCGCATCGGCGTCAGCCATACTGTTGGCGTTCAGTGCGGTTGATTTGCTGCTTCCGATTGTGGTCTCTTCAGCCGCCAGGCCGTCGGTATGCACCATTCGATGCCCAGCGGCAAGTTGGTTGATTTCGATACTGTATTTTCCCTCGATCGCCCCACCCGAAGCAGTTGCCGTCATAACCGTACTGTCCGAAGACGATGCGAGTACGCTGACAAGCGTATCGGAATCCCGCAACTGGTCCGCCAGGCTTTTCAGCTGCGTCAGACGAGATTCGACAGTACCGACGGCGCTGATTTTTTCTTGCCAGGTCCCCTTGCGAATTTCCATCAACGCCACAGGCCTGGTGTTGACGGCCATTATCCGAGCCACCAGTGTATCTGTATCGATTCCGGAAAAGACTCCGGCCATTCCGAGGTTACTCATGTCTAACTCCTGTTCTCAACCGCACTTGCGTCGCTATAAGAAAAGCACCTTTACCCGAACTTTATTATCGAGTCGAATCGCGAAAACTTAAGGGCAACTACGGAGATACTATTGCGGAATGTGGATTGCGGATTTCAGCAATCGTACGCACATGGAAATCCGCAATCACCAATCCGAAATCCACAATGGGCAATACATCTTGCCCTGAAAAAACTATTCCGTTATTGTATCTGCCTGTTTCGTTGGTATTTAGAGCATGATTTATTCGAATCTCCGGAGAACCCCCAATGCCCGCGACACTCAACGGAATCGGAACTACATATTACGGTAAAAAAAACCTGCAAAAATACGTTGGGGTTTGCGAGGGTTGCGGCCAAACGGTGGAACTTCTGGAGTACGAGACAAGGCTGTGGTTTGTCGTTGTATTCATTCCTATTCTGCCGCTGGGAAAAAAGAAGATACTGGACTATTGCCCGCGCTGTTCGAGACACAATGTGATCGACTGGAAAGAATGGGAGAAACTCTCACGAGAATCCATCGAGCAATCCGTTACGTCGGCAAAAACCAAACCCGACGATCCCCAGGCGGCGATAGAACTGCTTTCTACTCTGGAAGCATTTGGCCAACGGCAGGAAGCGGCCGAGCAGGCTGAACGAATGGCCCGGCGTTTCGCCGAAAACGCCGATGTGCTGCTTCATCTCGGTAATTGGTACGATAGCGTCAATCTCCGTGATGAATCCAAGGCTGCCTATAAAAAAGCCCTTCAACTGGAACCGGACAATCCGTTGGCAAGGAAGGTCGCCGCCATAGACGCTATCGAGCAGGGAGACCTGTCGCAGGCAAGACAGTTGCTGCGTTTTATGGAGACGCCCGCGCCGCCCGGCGAGGGCCACGACCCGGTTGTGCTTCTGATGCTTGCCGACGCATACCAGCAGCGTCAGGAACACGATTCGGCACTGGAGGTTCTGCAAACGGCATTGACGATCGAGCCGAACCTCCGGAACGACAAGGAGTTCCGCAAGACTGTGCGCAAATCTGAAAAGTTCAACTTAACTCGACAGCCGCTCCTGCCTCCACGAAGCATTTTCAAATCCCGCAAGTTTTATCTCGCTGCCGGTCTGGCAACCGTCATCGCAGTATTCCTGGGCGTGAACTATTACATCTCCACGCACCGGACGCTCAACATAGTCAACGGTCTTGGTCGCGTCGTTCGCGTAACGGTGCAAGGACATGACGAGCTGCGCGTGCCTTCCGGCGGACGCGTCGAGTTGACCGTCCGCGAGGGTTCACACCAGGCGGTGCTTGTGAGCGCGGACGGGCGCGAAAAAGAGGTGAAATTCACAATCGAGAGCGGCTTTTGGAGCAGATACTTCGACGATCCCGTGTATATCCTTAACGCTTTCGGGGCAACGCCGATCCTGTGGGAAGAGCGATTCTACGCAGTCCAGTATTTAGGAACACCGCAGAAGGAAGGTCGTGCCCGAGTCCATCTCGGAAGAGACTTCGTCTCTTTCGACGACATCGATCACCCATTTGAGGAATTACCCGGGGAAATCGAAATGTCGGAATCGGAACAGGAAACATCTCGCACAAATGTAAGCGTAATAAAACAGCCTCCGTCGGCAATTGTCGTGTCACTGACCACCCAGGAGATTGTATCCAAAAACGACCTGATGCAATACGCAGAAACCCACTTGCGGGCAAATCCACAGGATAAACCTTTGTTGCTCGCTTATTATGGTCTGATCTACGCCAATCAGGAAACCGCCCGATGCCGGAAATTCCTGGCTGAAGGACTCGACAAAAAACCCATTCGCATCGACTGGCACAGGTACTACGAGGGACTGTGCGATACGACCGACCAGACCAAGAAACTCAAGCAGCGGTATGATCGAATGCTTGGCGAAGACCCGAACAACTCGGTCCTGCTGTACCTCGCCGGTAGATTACCGCCGCGATGCAGCGAGGCGATGAAGTACATAACCAGGTCAATCGCCGCCGATCCGAAAAACCCATACCCGCACATGGCCAAGGCGTACTATTTGATGTCACGGGGACAGTTCGACCAGGCAAAACTCGCAGCCTTGACGGCGCATCAACTGGACCCGGAGAATGACGAGATGATGCCCACGCTGCTCGGCGCTCATTTTGCGATGAAAGAATACTCCGAATTCAGGAAGCAGATCGACCGCTTGTCGATAGCCAAACCAGCCGACTTCACTCTGCATTGTGGGAGGCTGGCTGCCCTTACAGCAAGCGGGGACATTGAGGCCATCCGACGGACTCGGGAAGAATATAAGCGTCTCATTCACTCACTATCACCTCAGCAAGCCCCGCACGTTGAAATTCTCGGCCAACTGTATCTGAAGGGAATTCAGGGTGATTTCGATGAAGTATTGCGACTTGCAGGCAACTTGAAGGATCGCAAACTCGCCGCTGTGCATGCCTCTCGAGCTTGCCTCCAGTCAGGACGAATCGCCGAGGCGCAGAATTGGTTTCAAAACAGTCCGATGCTAAAGGCATGGCAGATTGATCTGCTTTTCGCCGTAGCCTGGCGTCATAAAGGGAATAACGAAAAAGCCTCCACCTGGCTGGCCCGGGCAAAGAAGAGTATGTCCGGCAGTAGTCCGGAAGGGAAATTCGTTTCGGCGCTTTTGGATCAGGGAACCAATGCTGATTGCGAACTGGCGGAAGACCTGGTCTTTGCACCATGGGAAAAATCGCTCGTGCTAATCGCCCTCGTCCAGAACGGGGCGGATGCGAAAATGCTCGGCCTGGCGGAAAAATTAAACTTCGACATAGGATTTCCGCATTTCCTGCTGCGAGATGTCATCACCAAGTTGAAAAAAGAAAACAATTAGTACTGTTACGAAACTTCGGTCGTCGCAGATAAACCGTTTCACGTATGAGTAATCAGTGTGATTGGTAATTCGTAATTGGTAATTGGTAATTGGTATTCGGTTAATTTGAGTTTTTTTTAGGACTGGTAATTCAGTGCAATTTCCTATCTACTTATCCCAACCGTTTTGCCGATAATAGGTCTGGGTCAAGGTTGAGAGTGCGGTAGATGGACGCAGCTACGGAACGGATTCTGCGGTGTGTCGTTATTTTCGGGGAAGGTGCTGCGCAGACTTCCCAGCCAAAGACACTCCTGAAGTCAATCGCTGAGGATGTAATCTCCGCTCGTTCGAGTTCCGCCGCTATCGATCTCGTGCGCCGGCTTGACCCCGAATTGGTAGTCGTTACCTTCAGTGGATCAGCCACCGGCGAAACCATCCAATTCATTCGCACCGTACAATCATCCTCACCGGAACCACCCGTCGTGGTCGTCTCGGAAGAACCCTGCGTGGACCATGCCGTCCATTTCGTCCGGGCAGTAGCATTTGATTACATCGCCGGGCCTCTGGATGAAAAGACCATAAACCGATTGATTGACGGGCTTAAAGCGATAAAGTTTTCCGATAGCGAACGTCGGAAGCGTTTTTTCTGCAACGAATGTCCCGCCGGTGTTGAAATTGTAGGCCAAAGCCCCGGAATGGTCAAATACCTCGACACGATCCGCCTGGTCTCCGAAAGTCGATGCAATCCGGTGCTGATCCTCGGCGAAACGGGCGTCGGGAAGGAACTGGCGGCAAGGGCTGTCCACTGGTGGCGATATGGCGATTTTGAGCGATTTATCGCAATCAATTGTGCGGCTTTGACTTCGACACTCCTGGAAAGCGAACTTTTCGGGCACGTCAAAGGCGCATTCACCGGTGCTGACCGCGAAAAGACCGGGCTGTTCGAGCAGGCCAACGACGGAAGCATCTTCCTCGACGAGATCAGCGAAATGACGTCGGAACTCCAGGCAAAACTGCTTCGCGCCCTCCAGGAGCGAACTTTCCGTAAAGTCGGCGGTAGCAAAGACATACACTGCAACGCGACGATTATCGCCTCAAGTAACAAGAACCTCCTCGCCGAAACCCAAACCGGAAAATTCCGTCAGGACCTGTATTATCGCCTCGCGGTCTTTCCGATAACTATTCCTGCCCTTCGCAATGAGGACCGACGTAACGACATCGGTCTCCTGGCCGAGTATTTCCTCGAATCGTCTGCTAATTCCGCTCGCGACGGCGAATTCCGGCTTGGCGAGGAGGCGAAACAACGCCTTATCCAACACAATTGGCCCGGAAACGTCCGTGAACTGCGAAATGTTATCGATCGGGCGGTTATCTTGGAAAAAGGCGATGAAATCTCCGTTTCGAGCCTGGTATTCGACGGTCAGGAAGCCCAGGCCACGCCGGAACGGGCAACGGCATCGGCTTCGCCTGCGCAAAAACCCAAAAAGGAGTTTTCGCTGAAATCAGCCGAACGCGAGTTCATCGTCCGGGCATTGCGGGAGACAGGCTGGCAGCGTACGCGAGCAGCCGCCCTTTTGGGAATCACACGAGCAACGCTGCACGCGAAACTGAAACGATACGACATCCAGGCCCCCGCCCCCGAAAAGGCCGAAGAACTCATCGTGATTTAATTGGGGGACACCATACTATTTTTCGCCTATAAATTGCAATTTATAGGCGAAAAATAGTATGGTGTCCCCCAATTAAATCATTGGCATAGATGGATGTTCGGTGTTAGTATTCCTTCATGGCAAGACTTGCGCGAGTTGTGGTTCCGGGGATGCCGCATCACGTTACGCAACGCGGCAATCGAAGGATGCAGACGTTCTTCAGCCAGGACGATTACCGGCTGTACCTGTCGCTGATGGCCGAATGGTGCCGACAGTACAGCGTGAAAATATGGGCGTACTGCCTGATGCCAAACCACGTCCATCTGATTGTGGTCCCGGACAGCGAGGGCGGGCTTTGCCGGGCCATCGGAGAGGCCCACCGTCGATACACGCTTCGGGTGAATTCCCGTGAGGGTTGGCAGGGGCATCTGTGGCAGGGACGGTTCGCGTCGTTCGTAATGGACGAGTCGCACTTGATCTCGGCGACGCGGTACATTGAGCGTAATCCGGTGGAGGCATCCCTGGTGTCGTCGGCAGTGGACTGGCCTTGGTCGAGTGCAGCCGGGCACGTTTCGGGAGGCGGCGACGCAGTGGCCGACGGGGATTGGCTGACGGAGCGGACTGCAGGCTGGGTGTGCACGTGGCAGGAGTACCTGCAGGATCACGACGAGGCGGAATTCGTCTCTGCGATGCAAAGCCACGAGAACACGGGCAGGCCGATAGGGGATAAAGGGTTTCTGAAACGCCTGGAGCACCAAATAGGACGAAAACTCCTCCCCGCAAAACGGGGACGACCCAGAAAGGCGAAAAAATAGTATGATGGCACCAATTACCCGCAATTACCGGAAGAGCATCTTTCTGGCGACCTTGAGTGTGCTGAGGCGAAAACCAGTGGTTTTGGCTCTGTTCATCGCGACCTTTGTCACTGGCCTTCCCTGTTTCTTCTCCGTCGTCAGCTTCAAAGCCGCCCTCTCTCCCCAAGAGGCCCTTGATAGGTGGAACAAGCCGCGCTGCCGGCCGGTTGGACGGCTGGCGTTATGAACCATGGCGAGTACTACCGTTGGTGGCCAATCCACGAGAGACCAGTCCTCTTTTCCATCTCCCTGGCGGGCCTCATTGCGTCCGTGGCTTTGGGGTGGGGCATCCTGTTGTGGGTATGGATTCAGCACCGCAAGATACAGAAATTAGGGGACACCTGAAAAACCCAAGAGGTTAATTGTTAATCGGGGGACACCATTTAATTGGGGGACACCATACTATTTTTTGCCTCTCTGTACCGCTCTCTTGGGTTTTCCGTTTCCGGGCAAAAAATAGTATGGTGTCCCCCAATTAAATGTCTGAAAACCAAGCGCCTGTTGACTAAAATCCTTACACTCCCCCGACGTACAGGCCTTACGAAAAAACAATCCCAAGTCGGTCAATTCGACCAAAAAGGCATTAAAAGGCTGTATTTACAGGCCTTTTGATGGTCACGCCACGAAGCAGTTCACCCCTTAATGCCGTTTGGCACAAGACTTGCAACATAATCCGCGACTGGTTCTATGCCCGCTGCGCGGATTGACCTTTAACCTGGCCGGGCGAAGACTAAAAAGAAAGCAATGGATTGCTATGGCAAAAAAGTCTGTTCCTAATCCTGAACAGGACGCTGAAGAGGCTGACGATCAGCAGGCAGAAGTGCCGACTGATCCGGAAGTCCAGGAACCTGTTGAACCCGAAGCATCCGCCGACGATGCTCAGGCCGGCGAAGATGCTCCAGACAACACCACCACCGACGCCGATGCCCAAGAGCCTGTTGAACCCGAAGCCCAAGCCGAGGAGGCCGACGAAGAACCAGCCGAAGAATCAACAGAAGAACCTGTCGAAGAAGCAGTTACAGAGTCAGTTGAAGAGTCAGTTGAAGAAGCCGAGGAAGAACCAGCCGAAACCGAAGCGCCCGCCGAAGAACCAGTCGAGGAATCAACAGAAGAATCAGTCGAAGAACCTGCCGAAGAATCAGTTGAAGAATCGGTCGCCGAAGCACCATCCGGGGAATCCTCCGATAATCAGGAATCAAGCGGTTCTTCCGCTCAACTCGCTCAAATCATCGCCGCCCAAAAGGCCAAGATGCATGCGAAAATGGCGGACCAATCCGCCGACGCCCCTACCGAACCTGTAGCCGATGCGACCCCAGCGGCAATGGAAAAACCTTCGCCTGCGCCCCAACAAAAACGCGAGACGCCGAAAACCGGCGGGTTATTCCGCCGTCTTTCAACCACCCAGATATTCCTCATCGCCAACACGCTGGCAGTAGTAATACTTGCTGCCTCCATATTCCACATTCCTTTCCGCCAAGTACAGACAACCCTCGGGTTTCCATCGGACCCATCAAAAGAATCGCCCAAACCCCCCCAAGACCTCTTCGTAATCACCCAGCCGAAAGACGCCCAAAGCGTCTCCTGGCAACAGGCGCGGGACGCCTTCGCAAAAAAGGATTACGTTTCCGCCCTGGGCCAGTATCTGCCGCTATCAGGTCTAGCCAGAAAGTCGCCCGGAGGGGAGTTGATGTACGATTTCTTCCAACTCCGTATCGGGCAATGCTTTATATACCTCGGTAGGTTCTCCCAAGCCGAAAATTCCCTCGATATCGCAGCCGAAAGCGAGTCCCCGGCGGTACGCGCAGCGGCAAATTACCGTCTGGCTTTACTCGAAGAGAAAAATGGACATTATCTACAGGCAAGGATGAAGGCCTACATGGCATTGTCGTCCTTTTCCGCCCTGTCGTCGGACTGCTCATCAGCCAAAACCGATTGCGATTTCCTCATCGCCAGAGTGCTCACCAAAAAGACCCTGTCCTTTTACAGTATGGAACACCTGGTTCCCTGGAGCGATACGCGGTGGACTGATCTGTTTTCCGGCCTTGACGAATCGGATCTGCGAAAACTTCTGAACGAAGGCGCCGGCAAATCCGCTGATGCGATGCTGGGGCCTAAGGTGCAGCGGTTAAGCGAGCAAAGCCCAATAATACGCTGGAAGGCATCCTGCCTGCAAACCTCCATATCCGACCTTTTGTCCAACTTCGCCAGTCAGGCCAACGTTGACCTTCGCTGGCATCTCGTGAACAAGTCGGTTCGTAACAGACCTGTGAGCCTGTATTTCCGTCGTATCACAGGTCAGAGGTTGTGCGAACTTGCCAGCGGGTCTGTGGGTCTGGTTGTGAGATTCACCGGCGAGGCGATCATCGTACACAACCCTCCCGCCTGCAAATCAATGAATCAGCAGCGTGATCTGCTGTCGAGCGAGGCGATTTCGGCGTGGCGGCGTCTGTCGCTGCGAGTGCCGCGGGACAAGCGGATTGCCGAGGGTTATTTCGCCGTGGCAGTACTGCACGAATACTCCGACAATATAATCGACGCGATAAATGAATACCAACTGACGGCCAGGCGTTTCAACGAGACGCGGACCGCCCCACCGTCGCTGCTGCGAAGCGCGAA
>JAUVIQ010000123.1 GCA_030592655.1 Planctomycetales bacterium
CAGGTTTCCTTCCACGGCATAGGCAACGCTCCTTTCGCCTATACATCGTACAAGGTGTAAACCATGTGCCCGGTTCAATCTGTAAACTATGTAACCGGTTTGTACCCTTTCTTAGCCCCGGGCGGAAGCCCGGGGGCTGGAGATACGTATTTTTCCAAGCCCCAGCGGGGCGTCTTAATGCTGTTGTCGCAGTAGGTTGTGATTAAATTAAGACGCCCCTACGGGGCTGGATTCAGGCCGGACATTTTCCACGGGCTTCCGCCCGTGGCTAAGAAAGACGCCGCTCTGCGGCTAAAAAACACCTTTTCAGACAGAGATTAGTCTTTTTCATTGGTTCGTTGTAGTAGTCCGACTTTTGATGTTCCGATTCGTGCTTCGGGGATTCCTTCCGGCCAGACGCTGATCATTACGGTTACGTCGTCGTATGTCTTGTCGTATCCGACGGTGACGGCCACGTAAAGCCGGGGGAATTTTCTTATCAGCGTCGCTCTTGTGGAGAGGTTTTCCCCGCCGTTGAAATCGAAGTCGTACTGCTCGAATATGCTTACGCGATACTTTCGGTTAATCTGGTAGCTTGCGCCGAATGTTCCGACGGCGCTGTCCAGCGGGCCGATGTATCTTATACCGGCGTAGTATTTCATCCGAGGGTCGCGCAGGACGGTTATGCCGGCATTTGCCCTGCCGATTTTGCCCGAATCAATATCGTAATTGAAATCGCCCATGAGAATCGTCGAGTCGGAGATATACCACGCGGCATCGCCGTTGACGGCGTTTCTCGGCAGGCTGTATTCGGGTCTGGAGGCGAAATATCTTCCGTCGGCGGGCAGGTGGGTAAAGTCCTCGTCGAAGAGGCTCACGGCGAGGTTCACCCTCAGCCAATCGACGGTATGGCGGTTTCCTTCGGGTCCTCGCTTGGTCTGCCAGAGTTGTCGGACGCCGAGAGTTCCCCCGCTGAGCCTGTGGATATTTTGTTCGATTTCCTGGCTGAAGGGGTGCAACTTGTCCGGTTCGACGTCGGTGCAGGAGCCGAACACGCTTGCGTACGGCGTGATTACGTGCTTGATGCGGTGCAGGTCCCACAGGCGGCTTTCGACATCGTTATATATCCGCCAGATATGGGTCTGTGCGTCGAGGCCGACCTTTCCCCAGGACCGGCACAGTGCACCGTCGTCCGGCGTGTCGGACCATGCGGTGATCCTGTTGGCTACGCTCGGAAGGAACCTTACCGGACCGATGGCGAACGGGACATTGACTTCGATTCTAGCGTCGCCTCTTACGGTCGGGTCGCTGGCGGGCGTGTTGATGTCGTCACCGGGACGGAAGCGAATTAATCCCAGATGCGCCTCCTTGTAAAGCGTCAGGCGGTCCTGCCACAGTGATTGACCTATCAGATATGCCCCCAGGTCCGGGTAGGCTTCGGTTTGCGTCAGGAAATCGTTAATCCGCCATTTACCCAAGGCGGTCAATGCCCAGTTGTCCTTCTGCTTCTTGGCGTAGATGAGAGTTTCCTGCCGCTTTCCTGTCCAGTAATCACTGGGATAGAACTGTTCCAGGAAGTTCCTGTCGCTGAGGTAAGAGATTTCGGCCTGGAGCATCCAGTCTTTCGGAAGGAATTGTTTATGCCGCCAGAGGAACCTGCCTCGTTCGGTCTTGGCGCTGATGTCCTTTCGTTTCGTACCGAATTCGTCTTTGCCTTTGGTATCGTGCATGAACGAGCCGCGAGCGTATCCGCTGTAGTTCTGGCGTTTGTAGCGGACCTTCGGGCCTATCATGAAACCCCTCTCGTACCAACTGGTTTCCATTGTGCCCTTGAAGCCTTCGGGTTTAGGGATACCCAGCAGGCGGAAGAGGTACCAATCGGTCTCTACACCCCACCCGAACCGGCCATCCTTGCCGGTTGATATCTTCCGCAGCGCTGTGTGTCCCTCCTCGGCGTCGCCGACGATTTGGGGGCTCCACAGGACGGGAATCGAATGGATGTTAAATGTTGTGTTTTCAAGTTTGGTGCGCCATGCCCGCTCGCCGACAGCCACCCATTTCTTTTCCTTATCGTCGTAGTAGTACCGTCTGGTGTCTTCCATATGCACCCGTCTGGCGGCGATGTGATAACCGGGCGTGAGGAAATCGCTGGTGGTAACGATTGCCTTTCGGAAATACCACTTTCCGCCTTTGGCGCCGGGTTTGTCGTCGTGTTCTTTCAGAGCGCCGAGTTGTCGGCCTTCCCTGGCGCGGATGTACACCGGAATTCCCCGCTGTTCCTGAACCGTGCGCAGGACCGGTTCGAGGAAGATGGCGCGTGAGTTTTTGAAATCGTAGAACAAGCGTGGGCCTCGAACGGTCCGCTCGCCTCGTCGGAGGATAACGTCGCCTTCCAGGTAGGCTCCGACGATTTTTTCCGAAGCCGCTTTATCATCGGCTCGCGGTTCGGTGTAGAGCACGGCATTGTCCGCCCGCATCTGGATAAACAGGTCGCTGTCGGGATTTCCCTGGGCGAGATGGACGTTGCCCTTGGCGATGGTAATCCGCAGTTTTTTCCTGGGGTCGCTCGGATCGGGTATTTCATCGCTTGAGAGCTCGTCGGCGCGGAAGGATATCGGTGAATAGGGTTTCGGCGCTGGTTTGCGGGCGGGGCGGGTGGTTTTTTCGGGTTTCGCAGCCTTGGCGGTCGGGTTAACACGATCTGTTTTGGACGGTTTGACGGTGGATTTAGTCGAAGCGGGTTTGTGCAGGGCCATTGCCCGCTTGTACAAAGGTGTCGAGGCGCGTGATTCGTTGCTGTGTCTGGTAACATTCGCCTGAAACCCGCCTCGTTGGCGCAGGGTGACCATAATGGTCCGGTCGGTGGTAGTGGTGCCGTCGGCTTCGACGATTTTTGCCTTTTGGGTCGAATCGCCTTCGATATAGACCTTGATATCGCGGAGTGTGGATTTTCCGACGCGGCGTTCGGTAATCCAGAGCACCGCGCTAGCCCCGCTGAGTTTCCGCTCGCCGACAGTCAGCGAAAAATCACCCTCTACGACGTTGACCGCCTCGCCGGACGCGGTGAAGGTGTACATCACCTTCCCGGTAATGACGGCATTGGCGCGGATATAAATCTTCTGGTCATCACCGGCGGCGGAGGCTGTGCAGATTGCCGGTATGATGAGCATTGCCAACAGGCACCGCATTGCCGCGCGACACAGGCCGATATGATCCACTGAATCTCTCAAGCTCTCTCGCAAAGATCGAATCTAATCTTGCGAGCGATTATAGGTTGGGATGTGTGCAAGTCAAATGTTCTCACGTATTTGATTTACCGGAAACCCAGCCATTCGAATGGTTGGGCTTAGGTCTCCGGTCTTGCACGTGAAGGCGAAACCCGGTAGATTCCCGCAGACGAATTCGGAATCTGCTCTGTAAGGAAAACGCATGATTATTAATACCGGCGAGATGTCCATACAATGCCTCATCCTCGGCGACCTGATGACAAACTGTTACGTTCCGACCGTTGATGGGAAATGCTGCTGGGTTGTTGATCCGGGGCTGAGTCCCGGACCGCTGCTGGAGTACCTGGCCAAGTCCGGTCTGGAACCGGAGCGTATCCTTCTGACCCATGGCCACGGGGATCACATCGCCGGTGTCGAAGCGGTGAAGGAGGCATATCCGGCTGCTGTGCTTACCGTCCCGAAGAATGACGAACACATGCTCTCGGACACTTCCGCTAATATGTCGGCTCCCTTCGGATTCAGTATCACCGCCCCGCAGGCCGACGAAACAGTCGAAGCCGGGGGCGAATTGAAGTTGGGTTCGATGGTCTGGCGGGTTCTTGACACTTCAGGCCATACGCCCGGCGGCGTGTCCTTCTATTGCGCCGAAGCGGGGGTTGTTATCACCGGCGACGCGCTCTTTGCCGGAAGCGTCGGGCGAACGGATATCCCCGGCGCAAGCGAGGTCCGCCAGTTGGAAAATATCCGCGAAAATCTTCTGACACTGCCCGACGACGTTCGCGTCCTGCCCGGCCACGGACCGATAAGCACTATCGGTGAAGAGCGCCGCTCAAACCCGTTCCTGTAACGGGCAGGCTGGTGGAAGGAAAAATATGACATCTCGTGAGCGGGTATATCGTGCGCTGGAGTTCCAATCGCCGGACCGTGCACCGAGGCATCTCTGGCGGCTGATGATGTGGGCGGAGTTGTTTGCCGCCGATGACCTGGCGGCATTGCTCCGCGACTTTCCCGAAGACTTCACCGGCTGCCCGGAGCCGGTTCTTGCGCCCGGCGACCACAGCCGGGGCGTCAGGGGCAAGGACCGCACGTGGACCGACGAGTGGGGTTGCGTCTGTAAGTCCTGTTTTTACAAAGTGTTGTAAAAATACGTAACACGCCCGTGTTACGTATTCGGTCAGTTTGAGTTAATTACCAATTACAAAATTACCAATTACCAATTACAAAATTCGTGCAATTCGTGTAAATTCGTGTAATTCGTGGAAAGTGAAAAGACATGAACGACAAAAAAACAAGAATAGAAATATATGACACGACGCTTCGGGACGGCGTGCAGGCTGAAGGGGTCTGGCTGTCGCTGGAGGACAAACTCCTGATCGTCGAGAAACTTGACTCCCTTGGCGTCGATTACATCGAAGGCGGGTATCCGTTGTCGAATCCGAAGGACGAAGCCTTCTTTACCAAAGTCCGTAAGCGTCCGTCTGCCCGAGCGAAGATCGTAGCCTTCGGTATGACGCGACGAAAGGACGCCAAGGCCGACGCAGACACAGGAATCAAGGCGCTGCTGGACAGCGAAGCGCCGGTCGTTACGATCGTCGGAAAGAGTTGGGACCTGCACGTCCGTGAAGTCCTGCGAACCTCGCCGGACGAAAATCTCAAGATGATCTCCGAATCGCTTGCGGCGATTGCCGGGGCGGGACGGGAAGCGTTCTACGATGCCGAGCATTTCTTCGACGGATACCGCGCCGATGCCGACTACGCAATCAAGACTCTTGAATCAGCCGTTGCCGGCGGAGCGTTACGCCTGGTTTTGTGCGATACCAACGGCGGGTCGCTGCCGGAGTTTATAGCCCAGGTCGTTGAAGATATCAGGCGGAGATTTCCCGACGTGGTAATCGGCATCCACTGCCATAACGACGCCGGTCTGAGCGTCGCCAACACGCTGTCAGCCGTGGCGGCAGGGGCAAGGCACGTGCAGGGAACGATTAACGGTATCGGCGAAAGATGTGGAAATGCGGACCTGATGAGTGTCGTCCCGAACCTCGTTCTCAAGTGCGGATATGAGTGCCTGTCCGCCGGCGCGATGCGGCGGTTAACCGAGGTCAGCCGATACTTCAGCGAGATCGCCAATCTCCCGCTCCATGAGAATCAGCCGTTTGTCGGACTATCAGCCTTTGCGCACAAGGGCGGAATGCACGTTCACGCCGTCCGGGCAAGCACAGCCACTTACGAACACATAGACCCCGCCGAGGTCGGAAATTCCCGGCGGATACTCATCAGTGAATTGGCCGGCGCTACCAGCGTTGCAATCAAAGCCGATAAAAAATTCAATATCGACCACGATAAAGACTTCCAGAAAAAGGTTATCCATGCCGTTCAGGAAATGGAAAATCAGGGCTATCAATTCGAGTCGGCGGAAGCGAGTTTCGACCTGGTGGTCCGAAAAATCCTCGGCGGGAAGTGGTATCGCCGATTCTGGGAACTCGACCACTACCGATGCGTTATCCTCCAGATCGGTCAGAATCCGACCAGCACCGAGGCCATCGTCAAGATTCACATCAACGGCGAGCCTGTCCACACAGTTTCCGAAGGCGACGGTCCGGTCAACGCGCTGGACGGAGCCATGCGAAAAGCCCTGTTTCCGCATTACCCGTCGATAGACGAACTGCACCTGATAGACTTCAAGGTCCGCGTGGTCAACCCGAAGGCCGGAACCGCCGCCAAGGTCCGCGTCGTTATCGAGTTCCACGACGCCGGCTGCGGATACTTCGGAACCGTCGGAGTGGACGAAAATATCATCCAGGCGTCATGGAAAGCGCTGACCGACGCGATAGAATACAAACTGCTGAACGAGCAGGAAAAGAAGTGAGCATGGAAAAAAATTACGAACCCGAACAAGTTGAATCCGCTGTTTATCAGCGTTGGACCGAAGCCGGCGCGTTCGCCGCCGATGCCGCCGGCGGAGCGAATACTTACTGTATCGTCATCCCTCCGCCGAACGTAACCGCCCCTCTGCACCTGGGCCATGCGCTCAATAATACGCTGCAGGACATTCTCATCCGCTACAAGCGAATGACCGGAGCCGATACGCTCTGGATGCCCGGCTGCGACCACGCCGGAATCGCCACGCAGACCGTCGTGGAAAAACGCATTTTGGCTCAAGAGGGCAAACGACGTACCGACTTCGCGCGAGATGATTTCATCGCCCGCATCCAGGCGTGGAAAGACCAATACGAGGTCCAGATTATCGCCCAACTCAAAGCAATGGGCTGCTCGTGCGACTGGGACCGAACGCGATTCACAATGGACGACGTCTGCGCGAAAGCCGTCCGCGAAGCCTTCTTCAAACTCTTCGCCGACGGGCTTATCTATCGCGGCAAACGCCTGGTCAACTGGGACCCCGCCACCCAGACCGTCCTTGCCGACGACGAAGTCGAACACGAAACCGTCCAGGGACATTTCTGGTATATGAAATACCCGCTGGCCGAATCTGTAGAAATTGAAGGCAAAACCATTGAGCACATTACCATCGCCACGACCCGGCCGGAGACGATGCTCGGCGATACAGCCGTAGCTATGAACCCAACCGACCCGCGAGCGAAATACCTCATCGGCAAAAAAGTCCGCCTGCCGCTGGTCGGGCGAATTATCCCCATCATCGCCGATGAGCACGTCGTCCTGCCCGACCCCGAAAGCGACGACGAAAAGGCCAGGTTCTCCACCGGCTTCCTGAAGGTTACGCCCGCACACGACCCGGACGACTGGCAGATTGGCCAGAGGCATGACCTGCCCATCATAAACGTCATGGCCCCCGACGGCACGATATCAGACAAATTCGGCTGGGATGATGCAGCCGGCAGCGACGCCGAGCAACTGCTCGAAATGGACCGTTTCGAGGCCCGCGAAGCCATCGTCGAATGGTTCCGCACCGAAAACCTCCTCGAAGACGTCCGCGAATACACCCACGAGGTCGGCCACAGTTACCGCTCGCACGTGCCTATCGAGCCGTACCTGTCAGACCAGTGGTACATCGCAGTTAAAAAAAGTAGCACGGGCGTCTCGCCCGTGCAGCCCGACACGGGCGAGACGCCCGTGCTACAGGGAACGGACATTCCCGTCGATTCCCTCGCAGGCCTGGCGCTCAAACCCCTGCTCGACGGACGGGTGAAATTCACGCCGGAGCGATACGCAAAGACCTATCAATCCTGGTTGGAAAACCTCCGCGACTGGCCCATATCAAGACAACTGTGGTGGGGACATAGGATACCGATTTGGTCTCGTCAGATGTCGCGGGCGGAATGGGGGGCGTGGATTGAGAAGGACCATCACGCATCTGTTTTGATTGGTAGTGCGAGGAACGATATCTCTGTACGAGTGGTCTGTGAAGATGGACGGAGTTATGGTGTCGCAGGGTGCAACGACGACTACGAAACGGCACTTGAACTGAGAGACGCTACGGACCCCGATGAGAAGATGACTTGGTATGTGTGCCTTCGCGATGAGAACGCGGAGGAACCGATGGCCAAGCCTGCAATGATTCGACAATGGCTCGAGGACAACGGTTTCATCCGCGACCCGGACGTTCTGGATACGTGGTTCTCATCTGCATTGTGGCCGATTTCTACTATGGGTTGGCCTGAGGAGACTGACCTTCTCAAGGCCTTTTATCCGACTGACCTGCTTTGCACTGCGCGTGAGATTATTACGCTATGGGTCAGCCGGATGGTTATGTTTGGGCAGTATTTCCGGGGCGATATTCCGTTTTCGCAGGTCTATATCCACGCGATGATTCAGGACGGTTCGGGGCGAAAAATGTCCAAGAGCCTCGGCAACGGGATCGACCCGCTGGACATAATCGCTTCGCACGGAGCCGACGCAATGCGTTTCACGCTGGCGAGTATGACCACCGAGACGCAGGACGTCCGCATGCCGGTCGAGGAGATGACGCTTCCCGACGGCAGGGTCGCCAACACCAGCCCGAAATTCGACATCGGGCGGAACTTCTGCAACAAACTCTGGAACGCCTCGCGCTTCGCAATGATGAACCTCGAAGCGATGCCCGCATGGAGCGAAATTCACCCGCGCGAAAACCTTTCCGACCGTTGGATTATAAGCCGTCTGAACGCGACGGTCCGCGACGCGACGGCTGCTCTGGACGCCTTCCGCTTCAACGACCTTGCCGACGTGCTTTACCGCTTCATGTGGGGCGATTTCTGCGATTGGTATCTGGAGATCGCCAAGATTCGCATCAACGCAGGTGAATCCGCGCCAAAGGCGGTTCTCGCCCACTGCCTCGACGTCCTGCTTCGCCTGCTGCATCCGATTGTCCCGTTCATCACCGAGCGGATATGGTCGCAGTTGAACGAGGTCGTCCCCAATCGAGGCCCCGGCGACTCGCCGGCTGAAGAGATGCTCATCCGCGCCCAATGGCACCATGCCGATGCAGCCATGATTGACGCCGCTGCCGAGGCGGATTTTGAGTTCTATCGTGAGGCTGTTCGCGGCGTGCGGAACCTCCGTGCGGAGCACAACGTCCCGCCGAAGCAGAAAATCGAGATTTCCTTCAGCCCCGAAAGCAATCCCGGTGAGATTATTATGGATAATCGGGCGTTATTTGAATCGCAGGCTTTCGTCGAGGTGATATCGGCCGGTTCGGAGGCCAGTCGGAGCGACGCGGGGACTTTCACTATCGGCGGGACGCCGTTTTACGTATTGGGTGTGATTGACACCGAGGCAGAACGCGTTCGACTTACAAAGCAGGCCGAGACAATCCAAAACGGCATCACGGCCATTGAAAAGAAACTCGCCAACGAGAAATTCCTCGCCAACGCCCCTGCCGAAGTCGTCAGCCGCGAGCGAGAGCGTCTCAATGCGCTGAAGCGCGACTTCGAAACCGTTACAAACTCGCTTGAATCACTGATTAAATAGGGGACACCATACCTATTTTTGCCTTTCCCAATCA
>JAUVIQ010000239.1 GCA_030592655.1 Planctomycetales bacterium
CACAAGCGATTGCAGAGGCCCGTGCCGGGCTGGGAATTCCGGACGAGCGGTTTCCCCATCACGTTGCGATCATAATGGACGGTAACGGTCGTTGGGCTTCGAGCAGGGGGTTGCCCAGGCCAGTGGGGCATTCCGAAGGAGGAAAGGTCGTCCGAAAGATCGTAACTGAATCGGCCAGACTTGGACTCGAAGCGCTGACGTTGTATTCCTTTTCCATAGAGAACTGGTCTCGCCCTAGCGACGAGGTCAATGCACTGATGGGTCTTTACACCGATTACCTCATCGGCGAGCGATCAACGGTGATGGAGCACAATATTCGTCTCCGCCACCTCGGTCAGCGCGAGGGGCTTCCCGAAAGCGTCCTTCTCGAACTTGACCGCCTGGTGGAAGCCTCCAGCCACAATACGGGAATGTGGCTGAACCTGGCATTGAACTACGGCGGGCGTGCGGAAGTGACCAAAGCCGTTCGCGCAATCGCATCCCGGGTGGCTGAAGGAAAAATCGCACCTGAAAAGATCGACGAGCAGATTATCTCCGACGCGCTCGACACAGCCGGTTTGCCCGATCCGGACCTTCTGATACGAACCGCCGGTGAGATGCGGGTGAGCAACTTTCTGCTCTGGCAAGTCTCCTATGCCGAATTTTACGTAACCGAGACGCTCTGGCCCGATTTCGACGAAAAATGCTTTACCGAGGCAATTCACGCATTCGCCAATCGACATCGCAGATTCGGCGGACTGGAAAAAATGGATTCATGAAATTGATTACTGAAAGAAGAAGAAAAGGAATAGCAGGATTACCGGGATTACTGGATTACAGGGATTTTAATCTTGTCTAAAAAAGAAGAAGAAACAGAATAGCAGGATTACCCGCTATTCTGTTTCTCATCATCCAAAATAAAATGACGTCAATGCTTAAGCGAACAATAGTCGGTTCTGTTCTGATCGTCCTGATTGGATGCCTGTTTGGGCTGGACTGGTGGATGGAGTCGTCTGACCTTGGCGGTATTCCTCTGGCGGTGCTTGTGATGCTGCTGATATCGGCGGGATATTTGGAGTTGTCGCGTCTGTCAGCCGGGGTTGGCGTTTCCATATCCCGCCTGGGCGGAATGATCTGCGCGCTCGCGGTTGGAACGCTTCCCTTCTGGCGTCAGTTTTTGACCGGCGGCGAGCATTTCGCCTCGCTTACCCAAGTGGTTCTCGCGGTGGTGCTTCTGGTGCTTTTCGCCGACCAGATTATCCATCATGGCACAGACGGCGCTATTCGGCGTATCGGAGCGGGGCTTCTGGCGGTATGCTATCTGGGCGTATGCGGAGCCGTTATACTGGACATCAGGATGCAGTTCGGCGTACATGCGTTCGTACTGTTCCTTCTGGTCGTCAAGGCCACCGACATAGGCGCTTATTTTACAGGTTCAGCCATTGGTCGGCACAAGATGACGCCCCGGATCAGTCCCGGAAAGAGTTGGGAAGGACTTATCGGCGGGTTGATTTTTGCAGCGGTTGTTGCGATAGGGTTCGTGGCTGTGATGGAGCAATGGGTTTCCGGCTGGCGGATTGGATTCGTCGCCGCTGCCTGCTTCGCCGTGGTCGTAGGCCTGTTCGGTCAGGTCGCCGACTTGTGCGAATCGACGTTGAAGCGTGATGCCGGGCTTAAGGATGCCGGAACGTCGGCAGGACCCTTCGGCGGAGTGCTGGATATGCTCGATTCGCCGCTGCTTTCAGCGCCGGTGGCGTATATAATACTGGCAATCTTACAACATTGATTTCGATATTGGGTGGCACGGTCAATCTGGAGCGAAGCGGAAGATTGGCCGTGGCGTGTGTAACGGGACGTTCCACGGCCAAGCTCCACTTCGTTCCACAACGTGGTCCTACGGACCGCTTGACCGTGCCACCCGACACGACAGGAGATTTTGATTTGGAATTGACGGTTACATTGGAGCATCCTGAGCAATCGGCGGCGTTGTTCGGCCCGGCCGACGTGCATCTCAAGACGATACGCCAGACGCTGGGCGTTCAGATGTTCGCCCGTGGCGACGCAGTTCGTATAACCGGGGCCGCTCCCGGCGTCTCACATGCAGCAGCGGTTCTGGCGACGCTTCAGCGACAGATGAGGCACAACAAGACCATTACCGCACAAGTCGTCGCCGACGCCCTTTCCGAGTCCTCGAATAAGGGCGATTCGTCCGGTTCCGGCGAGGTCATTTCCGTTTATAGCGGGCGGATCGTCCAGCCTCGCTCGCCGGGGCAGAGGCGATACGTCGAAGCCATCAAAAAACATGATATGGTGTTCTGCACGGGACCGGCGGGGACCGGAAAGACATACCTGGCTGTGGCTATGGCGGTTCACATGCTAAGGACCGAACAGGCAAAACGAATGGTACTGGTCCGCCCAGCCGTCGAAGCCGGTGAAAAACTCGGATTCCTTCCGGGAGATATGCAGGCCAAGGTAAATCCATACCTTCGCCCGCTCTTCGACGCGCTGAACGATATGATGGAGTTCGAGCAGTCTCGCCGGTTCATGGCCAACGACATTATCGAGGTCATCCCGCTGGCGTTTATGCGAGGCCGGACGCTCAATGACTCGGTTATAATCCTCGATGAAGCCCAGAACACCACCCCTGCACAAATGTTGATGTTCTTGACCCGGATGGGCCACGGGTCGAAAATGATTATCACCGGCGACGATTCGCAGATCGATTTACCCGATAATGTTACCAGCGGACTGATCGACTCGCAGCGCCGATTAAAACGAATAAAAGGGCTGATCTTCATTCGCCTGGATACTCATGACATAGTTCGCCACCGATTGGTGCAGAACGTGGTAGATGCATACGGAGAAAATAGTAATCGGTAATTAGTAATTCGTAATTGGGTATCAGTTTTTTTTACTAATTACCAATTACGAATTACCAATTACTGTCTTTATCATGTGGCCTTTTAAAAAGAAAAATCGACAGCGGCGTGAGATTCGCAAGAGCGCTCCGGTTGGGCCTGGACGATGGCGGCGGTTCCGCGACGCCGGTGGGGTCGGTTCGGTCCTGCTGGCTATGGGTCTGTTTGTCGCGGTGTTGATAATGGACACCTGCCCGCTGGAACCTGCGCCATATCGCGTGGATGGATACCTTGCCGAAGATGTGCACGCCCGTGTCGAGTTTCAATTTACCGGAGCCCCAAGCCCGACTACCGCACCGGCGCTCCAACCGGCTCACGAGGTCATTCCCAAAGGAAGACTGATTGGGACCAGGACCACAAGCGTTAAGTTGAACGAGGCACAGGTGGCGATCCTGTCGGCTGAACACGAAGCATTTCTGCGACAGCGCAACAACGAGTCATCCCTGCGGCAGTTCTGGATATTCCTTGGTCGGGCCGGTGTAATCGCCGGCGTCGTCGCGATGCTGTGCCTTTACGTCGCCAAGTACAGCCCTCGGATCGTGAAGAACCACTGGCGGGGTTTTGCCATCGCGACACTGATCCTTCTGGTGCTGTTGTTGACCAGAATGGCGATCGGCGCCGGCGGGATGAACCCGTACCTGGCGGTTTTCGGGATATTCGTAGCCGGTGCGATGCTCGCTGTCGCCTACGACCAGCGATTTGCCTTTGCCGTTACCGGTGCGCTGGTGATATTGACTGCCTTGCAGGTTCGTCTTGGCGTCGGCGGGATGCTGGCGCTCTGGTCGGCGGCTGCGATAACCGTCTTCCAGTTGCACGAAGTGCGCACTCGCCTCAAACTCATCGAAGCCGGAGGCGTAGTGGCGGTGGTGATGTTGCTTGCTGTCTGGCTGGTTGAATCCGCATCCGACACGCCGTGGCACATCATTCTTGTGGATGGATGCTATGCCGCTGGGGCAGCCATCCTTGCGGGGTTTATCACACAGGGCATCCTCCCAATGACTGAACGGGTATTCTCCGAGGCAACGTCGCTGTCGCTTCTGGAGTGGTGCGACGCCAACAAGC
>JAUVIQ010000124.1 GCA_030592655.1 Planctomycetales bacterium
ATGGGTGCCATGTTCTCGCCCGTAACGAAGTGAAGGGCGTGAACATGCTGTCGCGCGAACATGCCTACCCGCTTCGCGTGAAGGCATGGCACCCTGAAATCATCCTGTTACGGACCACTAGCCGCGACCGGCAGGGAGCGGGATATTCCGCCAACACCGTTGAGTCAAACCCGCTCGTTTCCACTCGCGGCTAGTGGGGTTACTCCGCACCCAGGGTGTTTCCGCTGCGCTCCAACTTGAAAGTGCCACCCTCCAGATCAACAACTCTTGCCCCGACCACCCGCCGTCCTTTAAACCCCCGGCGAATTATTCCGGAACTTTATGGCCAACCGAGATAATCATTAGGCGTACGTCCACGAGTCAGCAGATACAGGTTTGTGCGGTCTCTAAGGGGGAACGAGAATTCAAAGAATGTCCCCCGACCGTACCAATTGTCAAATTTCATGGTAACCGTCAGAGGGGGGATCTCGTTGGATCCGGTGATGCTCTCTCTCGGTATGGGTTCCCCTGTTTCAGAATTAGTGAACCAGGTAGCAGCATGGCAGTTATGCTCTGCGAGCCAAAAGTCTAATCTATAAAGTGCAACGGCTTCCTGCCCGCCACTCTGGGCCGTTTGAATTTGCAAAGCCAGTTGCTTCAACTGGTGCTTCCTCCACAAATTACGGGTACCCAGTAGGAAAATGACATTCAGGGCTAAAGCAACTGCTATGACCACAACCACATGGATTACGATCCGCCATCTTTCCCTACGCATGCTATTACCTTTCGATAACACGCCTGTTCCTTAAACCCGGGCTTAATGTTCCAGTCGCGTGATGAGATTGGACGCGACCACCACGCTGGCAGCCTGACAGGCTCCTTCTTCTTGTGCCGAAGCCTCCAACGATTGCTCAAGACGCGACAGATCATCACGCGTAATCGGCAGGTACTGTATGTCGATGGAACCGTCGTTACCAATCATAATCACTGTGGGTTTGCGGCCCAAATCAACTTCCTGGCTTTCCCCGTTAAGTGTCCGAATGGTAACAGAGAAACTATTCACGCCGAAGCCCCAAGAACCCTGCCCAGAGACCGAAACGGCGTCTTCCGGCAATCTGGAAACCATCAAGTACCCCACGCGCTTTTCATCTGCCATGAACCGAATGAAACCTCCGTCGCGGTCAGGCCATGTGGATACACGCCCGATTGGCGGAGAGGTGAGATAGGCTATCAGCCAATAAACGCCGATTCCGACAATTACGGCCACGATGACTACGCTTCGCCTCGATCGCAACACGCTATTCCCCTTCCCTCGCCGGTTGATAACGGTCGAGTGCGAGTTTTCCGCGAATGGACTCCAGAAGGACAGCCTTTTTGCCTATCCGCCCCACCAGCAACATTATTGGCTGACGGCGCTGGTCGCTGAAGGTGATGATAATCCGCCCGAATCCCAGCAGCCTTTCCAGGAAATCGCCCGTGTCGATCCGAGTGCTGTACTCCTCGCGTGCAATCTGTTCGCCTGTCTCCGTTGGGCCGACCTGGATGTTCATATAATTCGGCGTAATGGCTACGTAATAGAACAACCCCCTCAGCCACGCAATCAGTATCGCCAGGATGAACACCATCGCCAGCATCAGATAACCCATGGGACTGATTTTTATACCGAAATGCCTGAAAAATTTCAGGAACGGCGTCAGCCATCCCATGAACATCAGCCAGAGGAAAAGGACAATCACGCACAGCAGCACGATCAGCAGCACTTTGATACTCATCACGTATTCATCGACCAGGAAATTCAGGATGAAGACGCCCACCCAGATTCCGCCGACGATTCCGGCATTGATTCCGGATATCCAGCCGCCGTCCTTCATCAGCATTAATATAAACGCTACCAGCGACGTCAGTATCACCGGGACGTACAGTACCTTCCGACTCCAGCCAAAGACGACCAGCCATTCGTTGATGTCCGGGTCGTTCTTAAGTTGCTTTGCGACTCGCACGCGTGAGCGGATTGTCTTTCTCAAAAAAAGCCACGCAATTGCCCCGATCAGCAGAAGGACAAAAGGAACGGAAAAAATTACGATCCTCTTCCAATCCCACATCGTTCAATCCTTTCAAATGCCCCCTTGCTTTTTATCACCAAGACCGCTGCTGCGTCAACCTAATAAACCATGTCCTTGAACTAGACTTTCTCTTTTGATATAAAGTCTTTCTTTCGCTGGCCCTGTCAGCCGGTTTCGGTGTGTTGTAAAAGAGGAGAAAGTATCCATGAACAAAACGGACCTGCCACAGGTAACTTTTGTCGGCGGTGGGATGATTACGCGGATTCAACTTCTTCCGACGGTCTATCACCTCCAGCGGACCGGCGTTGTCGGCGACATCCACATCTGCGCCCTGAACGCCCCACCGCTGGCGGAATTGGCCAATGACGAGACGCTGAAAAACGCCTTCCCGGGTCAGAGTTTCAGGCCTCACCCCGACCCCGCCAAGGTCGGCGCGGATGAAAAATTCCCCGATATGTACAAAGAAGTGCTGGCCGACGCTCCGCGCGGTGGCATCGCCGTAATCGCCGTGCCGGACCAGTTCCACTATTCAGTGCTGGACGCCGCTATCGAGAACGATCAGCACGTCTGCATCGTCAAGCCGCTGGTTCTCTCGCACGCACAGGCAGAAGAAATCGCCGCCCGTGCCTTCGAGCGAGGCCTCATCGTCGGCGTCGAGTATCACAAGCGATTCGACGATCGTAACCTGATGGCCCGCCAGGCGTACCGGGCGGGTCGGTTCGGAGAGTTCCGCCTCGCCCAGGCGCAGATGATCGAGCCGTGGTACTACCGCGACTCGAACTTCCAGAACTGGTGTACCTGCGAAAATTCCGACATGTTCACCTACGTCGGCTGCCATTACGTCGATCTGGTGGCGTTCATTACGGGACTGAAGCCAGTATCAGTCAGCGTCTATGGTATCGTCGATAAATATCCCAACGGGCGGAAAGGCTATCTCTGGACGGACGGGCGGGTCATCTGGGAGAACGGAGCCTCGCTGAGCGTGGTCGATGCGATGGGCTATCCCAATGCCGCTCCCGGCGGGAACGCCCAAGGCCTGACGATGTGGTGCCAGGGCGACAACGACGCGACGCTGCTACTGCACCGCGACCAGTATCGCGGCGTAAAACACAGTTACAACTCGGCAGGAAATGATCCGGGCGATACGATTTACGCCGAACCAAGCCCGGATTACTTTAAACTGCTGGACCTCGGCGGCGGTGGGCTTACGCCCGTCGGATACGCCCAACGCAGTGCCGAGTATATCATCCGCGCAGGCTGTGAGGCCAGAGCGATTGACGACCTGGCCCAGCGGCAAAAACTCCTGAAACAATTCGACAAAGAAGGTATAATGGCCACGCCCGCCAACAGCAGTTATAACGAACTGGTGGTCGAGGCCGGGCGTAAGAGTATTCTGTCCGGCGGGCGGGAAGTGTTGATAGATTACGATAAGTCGGCAGTGGGGTTCAGAGATTACGAAATCGAAAGAAAGGAACACTAACAAGAATGGCTACGAAAGAATTTCCACTCGTTCCGGAGGATGTCGCTCCGGTCAAGACGAATTATCGGACAATTTGCACGCAGATTCCGACGCCGGAGTCTGTTGATCTACTCAAACGCCTTCGCGACCTCGAACCCCGGAGCATGGGCGGTCAGCCGCCGGTTATCTGGGACCACGGCCAGGGATTCACCATCTCCGACGCGTACGGAAATACGTGGCTCGATCTCTCCAGCGGTGTGCTGGTTACGTCATCCGGGCACGGCAGGCCTGAGATAATCAAGGCCATCGCGGACATGGCCAACCAGGGAATGTATCATTCCTACTGCTTCGTAACGGAGATTCGCATCAAACTTGTCGAGAAATTGACGGCTATGCTTCCGGCACCGTTGAAGCGGGTATTCCTTCTGACGACCGGCTCGGAAGCGACCGAATGCTGCATTAAACTGGCGCGGACGAAAGGCCAACAGGTCGGCGGCGCGAAAAAGAACATTATCGTATCGTTCGAGAACGGTTTTCACGGGCGGTCGATGGGTGCGCAATTGGCGGGCGGGGCGGCGGCTCTGAAATCATGGCTTAGCGACAACCCGGAATTCGTCCAGGTCCCCTTCCCCGAAGGATTCCGCCAGGTCGATACGAGTTTCGACGTATTCGTCAAGACGCTGGCCGACAAGGGCGTCAACGCCGACGATGTTTGCGGCGTGATGGGCGAGACGTTCCAAGGCTGTAACGCTACGCTCATGCCCGCGGAATACGCACAGAAACTCCGCAAATGGTGCGACGAGCACAAGGCAGTGATGATCTCCGACGAGGTCCAGGCCGGTTTCGGAAGGACGGGCAAACCGTTCGGTTTCTCGCACCTGGGCGTCGTGCCGGACCTTGTGGCGTGCGGAAAGAGCATCTCCGGCGGCATGCCGGTCTCGGCTGTGCTGGGAACCGAGGAATTGATGAGCATGTACGGGCCCGGCGAGATGACCAGCACGCATTCAGCCAATCCGATTTGCTCGGCGGCTGCTCTGGCGAACCTCGAAGTCGTCGAGAAAGAAGGCCTGGTCGAAAACGCCGCGAAATTAGCGCCCGTTCTGGCTGATGGTTGCGAGCGGATAGCCAAGGCTTCAGGCGGTAAAATCGGGCGATGGGCATCGACGGGACTGGTTGGGGCGTTGCAGTTCACCAAGCCGGGTACGACTGACCCTGATCCCGAACCGGCCTGGCAGATGGTCCACCGCGCGGTTCAGCAGGGTGTTATGCTCTTCGCCCCGGTCGGCGTCGGCGGATGCGCGGTAAAAATCTGCCCGCCTTTGTTGATTACCGAAGAAGCCCTCCGCGAAGGGCTCGAAGTCCTTGAAAAAATCGCCGCTGATTTGTAATCTACTTCTTCTGTTTCTTCTTTCAATTGGCAATCCCATAGGGACAGGTTGAAAATTGAAAATCGGCAATTGAAAAGGGCCCTTAGCTCAGCGGTTAGAGCAGTGGACTCATAATCCATTGGTCGTAGGTTCAAATCCTACAGGGCCCAGTTAAATAGGGGACGCTAACCTATTTTGCGATTGACAAACTGCCGATTGACGCTGATACTGATTGGAATGATAGAGAGAAAAGGCGAAAATAGGTTAGCGTCCCCTATTTCCCATTTGAACGAGAATGCCAAAAAGAACTGATAATGGTTTAAAGCATACCGCAGGGGGAATAAGATGGTTTTTACGTCATCCGTGGGTAACGACGTTGATCGTGGCAGGAATCGTACTGTTCGTTTTCTTTTTCTGGTACATTGATAGGCAGTTTCGGCAATCGCTGGCAACGTTAGAAACACTTAATGTCCGTTATGCCGTCGAAGAATATTATCGTGTGCATGGTTCCCTTCCCAAAGATGACGCCTTTTTCGCTCGTTTATTGTTCCATAGAAAACCAGTGGACGTTGGTGTCAGGCATGCAGGTGTTGATTCGAATCAGTCTCATGCCATCGAGTACTATCCCGAAAAGGATGAACATGGACGTTACTTTGTAGTGAATTACGCCGGAGTAGGGGACAAGTATAACAAGATGCTGGAAGAAGATATGAATCAGCATCTCATACACTTGATGCAAAAAGTGAAGCTCGACAAAGATGAGCAAGAAGCAACGAAGGAACAACAGGATGAAAAATCCACTTCGGACATTACTACTTCCGGTAAAACTGAAATTAAAAGTCCAACAAAGTCTAAATCGAAGGGATTGTCTTACTATGTAAACTTGTGGCAATTTCCCATATTGCTGCTATGGCCCCTTGGTGGGGGAGCGCTATTGTTCGTGGGCGGACGTTTTGTAGCCCGCTTGCCTAGCCTGAGCTTCTGGCAAAGCATCAAGACGAGCGTGTTGGCCATACTGGGCGGCTGTGGTTTCTCTACGCTGGTCGGCATAGGGCAGATCGCGATTTTTGGGTTTGTTGGACGCTGGTCTATTGTTGGACTGACCACATTGTTGCTTGCATCTATCGGGGCTCTGATGATCATTTTCTACATTACAAAAGCGAGGCTCAGAATCTCTTTCGGTAAATCAATTCTGGTTTGTATCCCAGCTCTTTCGGTAGCGTTCGTCTTGGTCGCAATGGTGTTGATTATGAGATAAATGGAATAGGAGTTTCCCGGCATTGGTCGTAGGACAGAGGTAGAGAAAGGAAGGTGAAGGATGGGGCGTTTGAATGAAAGTGAAACATGAATTAAGTGCTCCGTCCCTTTAATTCCCCGTACACCGGAATTTCAAGGGTATAACAGGGGCGCTCCTGGGTAACGTTATTTCTCTTCGTCTTTGGTTTTAGATTTGGCCTTGTCATCATCGGAATCGGAAGATTTATTTTCGTCCTCAACCTCAACCTCAACCGGCGCTCTTTCAGATGGCGGAGAAGATATCCCGACAAGATACCTCCGGCCTTTGAGTTCGACCTCAACGGAGAAATCGCCTATATGAACAACTTTAGCGTCATTGATGGTCTGGCCGACCCTGACGGGTCTGTTATTGATGAAGGCGGTCCTGCCTTTAGGGCCTCGCATTATCCCGCTGAGTTTAAACCCTAACCAGGCCGGCGCTACAGCGATTATCGGAACCTTTTTTACTACCGGTTCGGGGTCTGCATCCTGCGGTTTGTCGGGCTTTGGAGGAGGCGCGGCTTGTGCCGGAACGGCGGCGGTTGTTTCGGGGGCAGGTTTCGTTTCCGCCAGTAAATTGAAGATTTCACGAAGGGTTGATCTCGCCGGCGTCGCAGCCGAGATTGCCCGCCCCGATTCGGGGTGTTGCCGCATTTTTTCAGCAGTCGGCGAGGCTGGATTCATTTTCGGTTCAGTTTTCGAGGCGACTTTAGTTACGTGCGTCGCAGAGGCCGATTGCGGGACGGTTTCTTCGCCACCGATGCAGAGCCAGAGAAGCAGAGTCAACACAATAACAGGAATTCCGGCAAAAAGCAGGATCGTCTTTATTTTTCTCCGGCCTAATATGCTTTTATATTCGGAAAGTTTGCTTGAGATGGAGTAGCGATGTTTCGTCCCCATCGCTTCCGGCGATTCGGCTTGTCGGGGTACCTCTTTGGAAGCCGGTAAAATTGTAATTGGTTCTACGACGACGGTATGTGGTGCGGGTGGCTTTGGCTTTTCAGATAACTCCCAAACCGGTTCTTCGGTTTTCGGTTCCGCGTCGGAAGTAATCCCCAGCCTCTCGACTCCGTAATTGGTGTTTCTTTTTGTAAATTTTGCGTGTGGTCCCGTCCCGGTCGGAGATGGAATACTGAGCCGACCTTCCACCGGATTATTTTTTTTCTTCTCCATCGTGCCTTACGACTTTTTCCTGTCCACATTACGTCGCCGGGTTGTCTATATCGGCGGTTCCATTCATTTTTTGCAGCATTGCGCGTAAAGCGGGATATTCCTGTTGTTCGGCTGCGCCGTCGTCGGTTGGTTCTTCTTTGGGCGGGGTTTCTTGTTTCGGCTCTGCGGGAGCGTCTTCGATAACAGCCGTTGCCGTCGCCGCCTGGCGTTCTTCGTTAATTCCCCCAGCGTGGGCGTACTCTTTTTTGCTGAACGGGTCCGGACCCGGACCGAATTGCACGTCCCGGTTTGGAGGCTCGTAAGGCGTCGGTGGTTCGGGCTTATCCGCTTCCGGCTGCTCGTTCGTCCGGCGGTCTTGTTGAGTCTCTGTCGTTACGGAGGGTTCGGGTTCTGCGACGGCGTTCCGTTCCTCGTTATAAATTTCGTTTGTCGGTTTTGCGGGCGTGGACGTTTGTTCGTCCGGCTTCGAGCCGAAGTTGCCCAGCATGGTCTCGGCTTGTTTCCGCACTTCGTCGAGTTCTTTCTGGGGCAGTTCGTTCTCTTGGGTTTCGGTTACGTTGTTGAGTTCCTGGTCTTTCTTTTCCAGAATTTCACGTGCAAGCAATCTGTAATCTTCTGCAGCATGGCTGTCCGGCGCGAATTCCAGGATGCTTTTCCCTGAAGCGGGGCATTCGCGGACTCGGACGTTTTCACGTATGACAGTCTGGAAAACCTTACCGGGAAGGGCGCGTTTCAGTTCGTCCAGGATGAATCGGCTTATTTTGGTTCTGGCGTCGAATCGACAGGCCACAACTCCTTTCAGGATGATGTTATGTTCGAACCCGTCTCGAATATCCTGGAGTGTCGTCAGGAGGATTTTCAGACCGTCGAGGGCAAGGATTGATGTTTCCACCGGTACGATTGCGTGGGTGGCGGCCAGGAGAGCGTTTCCGATCAGTTTGTTTCCCAGACTGGGCGGGCAGTCGATAATAACGTATTCGAATCCGTTCGTATTCATGAGCAATTTACGTAGTTGTCCGCCTTGCGTGGGTCTGAGGTCGTGTGCTACCGAGTCGAGTTTTCCGCTTCCCGGCGCCAGTGAGACACCGGGGATCACGTCCAGGATTGGTTCAAGCCCCTCTCCCTTCCAAAGCGCGTCTGCGAATCTGTTGTCGTCTTCAACGCCGAGCCAGCGCGAAGACGCAGCCTGTCCGTCAAGGTCAACCAGCAGGACCTTCCGATTCAGTTCGCCCAGGGCAGCGGAAAGATTTACCGCTGTTGTCGTCTTGCCGCTTCCGCCCTTCTCGTTGACAATCGCAATTATCTCCATTTTTTCGTTATTACATTTTTGGCAACTTCGTCAGTCCCATCTCCGTCGCAACCCATATTTACCATTTCAAACCGTTACCGGTTGTTTTATTTCGTTTGCAGTTGTTTTCAGGGAAGCCCCCAGGCTCAATCCGACCGCCACTGCCCATGACGGATTCGGCTTTCTCCGGTCGAGTTCCGGGTCCCATTGCCCCTGCTGTGCCCATTTAATGCCCGCCATGGGGTCGCCTACCAGTGCGGGCAGGTTAAGCCGCCTGGCAATGGATTCGCACAGACGAGAGTTGTGTGCCTGACCACCCACAAAGATCACGCGTTCAATGGTGCGGTCGGTAAATATCGATTCGTGGTATCGCAGGCACTTGATTATTTCCTCTGCGATTTCGGCAATTCTGGCGTCGAGTAATCTGAACAGATCGTTTTCCGCCTCTGATTCATTTTTATCGTTGAGCATTTTCCGGCGAATTCGACAAGCCTGTGCGATTGGTATTTTCAGGACATCGGCAACGGACTGGTCGAGGTTCCGCCCACCGAC
>JAUVIQ010000232.1 GCA_030592655.1 Planctomycetales bacterium
ACGCCTTAACCGTTGCGATAGTGGCGCTTGCGGGCATATGTGTAGTTGCCTTCAAAAGCTCTAAAAAGACGCACCTGGATTAACTGATTGCGGATTTGAAACAGATACAGATTAGGAGAACATATATGAAACAGGTGATTATTGTGGCACTGGTGTGCCTGAACGCGTCGCTTCTGGTGGCGCTTGTATTCGGGACCGGCACCCCGGCTGCCGAGGCCCAGGTTATCGGCGGAGGCACAAACTATATCATGATTACCGGGGATATCCGCCAGGACTATGATGCCATCTATATTATGGACCTGGGTAAGCGGAAACTTGCGGCATTGAAGTTCGACAAAAAGGGTGGTCTGAAGGGTGGCAGGCTCGTCCCGATGGGAACCCGTGACCTTCCAAGAGACTTCGGTAAGGTAAAAGGCGGCGATCGATAACGATCTGGAGATACGATCATGAAAGACACCAAAAATGTAACAATTGCGATGCTTTGTGTTCTGGCCACTATTCTTGTGACTGTTCTTGCCCTGACGTACAACAGCAATCAGGCATTGGCCGATACGTCAATTCGGGGCGGGGACTATATCATGGTTACCGGTAACTATTCCAAAAGCCTGGACCTGCTCTACGTTATCGACGTTGCCCAGCAGAAGATAAATGTCTATACAGTCGATGAGAACAACAATGTAATCAGGATGCTGGATCAGAAAAGACTGAGCCAGATTTTCAAGAAACGCTGATTACCCGGGCGAAACCCCAACATTTCAGGCGCCGGTTTTACGAAGGTTCCCAAGCCGACGTCCCCAAGGGACGTCGGCTTTTCTATCGCCCATACGCCGAGCGCAACATAATATATATTATCGGACGTTGCAGAAGGGGTAAAATCGGCGTATTCGGGTTCACAGGGTCGATTCGGTAGTGTTTGGGGGCGGTTTCACACCGTAACACGGGCGTCCCCCGGGGACGCTCGTGTTACGGTGAAATTTATCCAATCCGCTCGCGGACGTACTCGACGACCTTTTCGACGGCGATTCGGTCCTGTTTGAGCGAATCGCGGTCGCGGATGGTAACTGTCTGATCCTCGAACGTCTGACCATCGACCGTAACACAGAATGGCGTACCGGCTTCATCCTGACGGCGGTATCGTCGGCCAATCGCGCCTTTTTCGTCGTAGAAACAGGTCAAACCCGATGCCAGAACGTCATCGTATATCTTACGGGCGACCTCCGGCATGCCTTCCTTCTTGACCAGCGGGAAGACAGCCACCTTAATCGGAGCCAGACGAGGGTGAAACTTCATTAATATGCGTTTTTGCATCTTGCCCTTGTCGTCGGGGGCTTCGTCTTCGGTGTAGGCTTCGCAGATAAACGCCAGGACCGCCCTATCGACCCCGCCGGACGGCTCAATGACATGCGGGATATACCGCTCCTTCGTCTGGTCGTCAAAAAATTGCATATCCTTGCCGGAGTGCTCCTGGTGCTTCTTCAGGTCGTAATCGGTGCGATTGGCGACACCCTCCAGTTCGCTGATGCCGAACGGGAAATCATATTCGATGTCGGCACAGGACTTTGCGTAATGGGCCAATTCGTCGGTTTCGTGGTCTCGAAGCCGCAGCCTGCTGCTGGTCAGGCCAAGGTCGATATACCATTTATAGCGGGCATCGCGCCAGTATTCGTACCATTTATCGGCATCGTCCTTGTGGCAGAAGAACTCGATCTCCATCTGCTCGAACTCGCGTGAGCGGAAGGTGAAATTTCGCGGGTTAATCTCGTTGCGGAAGGCCTTTCCGATCTGCGCAATCCCAAACGGCGGCCTGATGCGCGAGGTGTCCAGAACGTTCTTGTAGTTGGCAAAAATGCCCTGCGCCGTCTCAGGCCGGAGATAGGCTACCGACGAAGAATCCTCCATTGCTCCGATGAACGTCTTGAGCATAAGGTTGAATTGCCGCGCGTCAGTCAATTCTCCCCCGCATTGAGGACATTTGCCAAAAAGAATTTCAATGACATCGCTTGGATTGGTTCTTTTTTTATGAGCCTTTTTCAGGATCCGCAGGAAGTGATCACCGTTTCCGCCCGTCAAGGCGTCAACTGCCTCCTCGACAGTCATGGTGCCATTTGTCATTTCGTCTATCACGGCTTCGACCCGAACACGTGTAGGAAGTTCATCCAGCCTATACCGTGCGTTACATTCTTTGCAATCGACTCGTGGGTCGCTGAACCCCCCTACGTGGCCTGAGGCTTCCCAGACCTTTGGGTTCATTATTATGGCAGCGTCCAGGCCTACGATGTCGTCACGTTTGCGAACGACGTCTTCCCACCAGATGTTTTTCAGGTTGCGTTTGAGTTCGACGCCCAGAGGACCGTAGTCCCAGAAGCCGTTGATCCCGCCGTAGATTTCGGACGATTGGAATATAAAACCCCTGCGTTTGCACAGGGCTACGATTTTTTCCATTAAGTCGTCAGTTTTGCCTTCTTTGCCCATATTTTTCACATCTCCAAAGCGTATCATCAAGGTCCAAGTGAGCATAATAGGCCCATTTACAGCGAATTACAACCATTAGGATTGTAAAAGCCGACGTCCCCAGGGGACGTCGGTTTTGCCCCCCCTATTCCCGTTATTTCTTACCTATCTTACTATTTACCGAAACTCTTGGCGGCCAAGGGTTTGCGTCTGCGTTTTCCCCTATGCAATTTCGCTTTTCTGTGGTAATATAGAGGTAGATTGCCCCGGGAGGTGATCAGCGATGGCACGAGAAGTCATAAGACGAAAATTCAAGATGATCCTGTTCATAGTGCTGAGTTTCGCAGCCCTATGCTAGGCGCGGTTTAACCCTTCGGATTATTAGCCGCGAACGACGCGAACCAAAAACAAGACAAAATGAAGGAAGGAATAGTTTGTGGCGTTCACGTAGTTTGCGGCTATTTTTTCCCCCCGATCATCTCCCCGAATTCTTCCTCATTGACAATTTTCACGCCGAGCGTTTTTGCCTTATCGACCTTTGAGCCGGGGTTATCGCCTGCCAGGACAAAGGCGGTCTTTTTCGATACGCTCGATGCCGACCTTCCGCCGAGATTTTTAATCAATTCCTTCATTTCGCTTCGGGTGTAGTTTTCGAGCGTTCCTGTTACGACGATAGTCTTTCCCGTCAGAGGCCCCCCGCCAGCAGTGGCCCCCACCGGCTCTGCCGACATTTTCACACCGACAGCCTTGAAGCGTTCGATTATTTCCTGGCCTTGTTCGCCTGCGAAGAACCGGCGGACGCTTTCGGCGATGACCGGACCTATTTCTTCAACGTCAGCCAGTTCGTCTTCTCCGGCGTTGACCAGTGAGTCGATATCGCCGAAGTGCCGGGACAGCATATCAGCCGCCCTTGAGCCGACGTGTCGAATCCCAAGACCCGCCAGAAGTCTCGCCAGGGATCGTCCTTTCGAGGCCTCAATAGCGGCGATAAGGTTCCGGGCCGATTTTTCGCCCATCCGCTCCAGCCCGGTCAATTGCTCAAAAGTCAGCGAATAAAGGTCGGCAAAATGCTTCACCAATCCGCTGTCGATGAGTTGGTCGATCAAGGCTGGGCCGAGGTTCTCGATGTCCATCTGGTTACGCCCGGCGAAGAATCGCAGTCGCTCTTTCAACTGGGCTGGACATTCAGGATTGACGCACCTTATGTACACTCCACCTTCGTCGCGCCCCACCGCCCCGCCGCAGGCAGGACACCGCTCCGGCGGCTCGATGGGTTTTGTGTCGGCGGGTCGATGATCGGTTACGACCTGTACGACCTGCGGGATGATTTCGCCGGCCTTTTCGACCAAGATAGTATCGCCGAGGCGCACGTCGAGCCGCCCTATCTGATCGAAATTGTGCAACGATGCGTTTGAGACGGTAGTACCCGCCAATTGGACCGGGTCGAAATGGGCAACCGGCGTAATCGTCCCTAATCGCCCTACCTGGAAGGATACATCTCGCAGGACGGTTTCCGCCCGTTCAGCGGCGTATTTATAGGCGATGCACCAGCGCGGGTATCGGCTGGTCGCACCGAGCGTGCGGCGCTGGGCGAGTGAATCGACCTTGACGACGACGCCGTCGGTTTCGTACATCTCGCCGTAGCGTTGGTTGGCCCATTCTTCAATGAACCGTCCGACCTGCTCCACTGAATCGCAAATGCTCGCGTGCCGGCTGACGGGTATCCCCCACCGCTTCAGCATTTCCATAAATTCCCGCGCTGATTCCGTCGCCGTCGCCGGTTCGACCGTCCCGAAGCCGTGGGCGATAAAGGCGAGCGAGC
>JAUVIQ010000023.1 GCA_030592655.1 Planctomycetales bacterium
ACCCGCTGGACCAAAATAGCCATCTGCTCGTCATTGTCGAGCAGCCCACGCCCGGCGCGGTAGGTTAAAGCCCCTTCGCTCATCGTACTGGCATAGACGGCGCGAACGGCAGAGAGGAAATTCTCAAGCCTCAGGTCTCTGGAACCCTGATTGACGCAGAAGACGCTCTCATATTTACCCGCAAAGGCGTTTCCGAAGTTATCTTCCAGCAGGCTGGAAGAGCGAACGATAATCGGCGATTGCCCGAAGTAATCCAGCAGATCGGCAAACTGCTTTATGATGTAATCCGGGAACGTACCCTTGAGCATCTGCCGGCGGGCGTCGTCGGCTCCGTCAAGGAACGTTTCAGGGTCCTTCTGCCTCTGCTTAATCCACCAAAGCCCGTTCTGGACGAGGTAGGTGTAGAATACGTCCGAACCGATAAAGAAGCTGTCGTGCGGCTCGAGAATTTCAGTCCATCGCGGGTCGGTTTCCTTCAGGATCGCTCGCGCCAGGAGCATACCGACCGTCTTTCCGCCGATAAGTCCGGTTCCGATCATTCGTCGGCGGACCGCGAGAATGTCCGAAAGTCCCAGGTATTTCGAGACCAGATCGAGTATTCGCCCGTCCCGCGCGATTGCCATTCGCAACAATCGACCTGTAAAGGCATCAACGTCCTCGCCGGGCGGTTCGCCACGGTCAAGTTTGGCCTGAATTTGCTCGGCCCAGGCGAATGTGCTGCTCCAGAAACCCAGCTGGTAACTGGCGCTGTCGAGTCGGCTCCACGGAACGGCTGCGAGGACTTCGGTAATGGTAACGCTCTGCGTTACGGGAAGGAATTCATCGCCGTCCCAGACGTGCAGCATGTACATCCGTGGCGAGTGGCGATGCTGGACCTTGAGCGGGTGGACGTAAAGCAGACCTTTGTGTCGATAGACGTCCACCAGTATCTGCGTGGTGGTCGTTATCGGCGTGGTGGCGTGAAACGAGTGGCGGTTCCTGATTACCGCGAAGTAGGCAATTGCCCCGTGGTCGTGCAGGTAGGGACAAGTCAGCATAAAGAAGTTGCCCAGCATCCGGTCGCTGCACCAGTCGGCAGCCAGGTCCGACAGGCAGTCGAACAGGTAATACCCGCCGGCCCCGACACTTTTGATGACGTTGTGTATCTCCGTGATGAAGTGCTCGAACCCGTCTTCGGGGTGAAGGTGGCGTATTTCCACGCCGTTACCGTCGGACACCAGGGGCTTATGCCTTGCAAAGCGGAAGTAGATAACCCTCTGTCCGCTCGTGACGGCATTACGGCAATAAGGCTCAATGAGAGGTTGATAATCCTCGACGGAATCCACCTGCCAGACGATGCTGTCGCCGCTCATCAGTCCCTTCAACAGCCGATCCAGACCGACAAGCCCCGTGCTCAATTGTGATTCAATCTGTGTCACAAAAATATAGTACTCCATCCGAACGCGTAATCGGTAAAATACTTGTCGCGTAATGGTCGTGAAGGGTTATGGCGTCTGGGAGCACTTCCTGGAAATTATGCTGTTGGGGCTTGTACCGGGAGGAAAAGCGGTTATACTGCCGCGCTTTCCCATTTAGCAGGTATCATCGGATATTCCATCGAGGAGAGCGAAAATGGCAGATACATTTGTTGACAGTATTATGGAAACGGTCGCGTCCCGCAACGGTGGGGATGTGGAGTTTCACCAGGCGGTGCGGGAAGTGGTCGAGTCCATCGCACCGGTTATCGAAAAGCACCCGGAATTCGCAGCCACCGGCATCGTAGAGCGAGTGGTCGAACCGGAGAGGCAAATCATCTTCCGCGTACCGTGGATGGACGACAACGGACATATCCACGTCAATCGCGGTTTCCGTGTTGAATTCAACAGCGCCCTGGGGCCATATAAGGGCGGTCTGCGGTTTCACCCGTCCGTCAACGTCGGGATCATCAAGTTCCTCGGATTCGAGCAGGTATTCAAGAACGCCCTGACCGGAACGCCCATCGGCGGTGGCAAAGGCGGATGCGACTTCAACCCCAAAGGCAAAAGCGACAACGAGGTGATGCGCTTCTGCCAGTCATTTATGAGCGAACTGTTCCGCCACATCGGACCCGACACCGACGTACCTGCCGGCGACATCGGCGTCGGCGCGCGCGAAATAGGATACCTGTTCGGGCAATACAAAAAACTCACAAACACCTTCGTCGGCGTCCTGACCGGAAAGGGCCTGGACTGGGGCGGCTCGCTGGTGCGGACCGAAGCGACCGGATACGGACTGGTCTATTTCGTTACCCGAATGCTCGAAGCACGCGGCAAGGACTGGAAAGGCCAGAGGGTCGTAATCTCCGGCTCCGGTAACGTTGCCATCTACGCTATGCAGAAGGTTCAGCAACTAGGCGGAACCGTCGTCGCGCTTTCCGACAGTAACGGATACATCGTCGATAACGACGGGATAAAACTCGACACCGTAAGACAGATTAAGGAAGTCCGTCGCGGGCGGATTAAGGAATATCTCGAAGAGCACCCGTCGGCTAAGTTCCACGAAGGTTGGGAAGGAATCTGGAGCGTCCCGTGCGACGTAGCCCTGCCTTCGGCGACACAGAACGAACTTGACGGAAACGCAGCCAAGACGCTGGTAGCCAATGGCTGCATCGCCGTCGCTGAAGGCGCGAACATGCCATCCACGCCCGAAGCAGTGAAGGTCTTCCTTGACGGCGGCATATCCTTCGGACCGGCAAAGGCAGCAAACGCCGGCGGAGTCGCCACCAGCGCGCTGGAAATGAGCCAGAACTCGATGAGGTTGAGTTGGTCATTCGACGAAGTTGACAAGCGCCTCCAGGGTATTATGGACAATATCTACACCCAGTGCGTCGAAGCCGCCGACACCTACGGCTGCAGCGGCAACCTTGTCGCCGGCGCTAACATCGCCGGATTCCTCAAGGTCGCCAAGGCAATGATGGCACAAGGCATAGTCTGATAATCACAAAAAAAGGGGGCAGGAGCCTTTTTGAGTAATGACAACCTTTGGACAAAAGAAAGTTGAATCCACTCAAAAAGGCTCCTGACCCCTTTTTTCTGCTACTCCAGTGGTATTGTCCAGATTTCGTTCTTGATGACATAATACAACGTCCCGTCGTGAATCTGAAGGAACTTATGTCCGGCCCAATCGCTTGTCCGCTCAATCGGCTCGAACGAAACGTCCGAACCATCGACCTTAAGTGTGCAGATGTGCTCGCCGAATGAAGCGAAGATTTGCCCGTCGGGTGCGACAACTACATCGAAAAGGTTTTCGGTAATCTCATTCAGGTATTCGATTTTCCCGTCGGCGGGATTCCACGTGAACAGCGTCCCTGTCCGCAGATGCCAGGTGAACTCGTCTTTGCCCTCCAGGCCCAGGATCGCCCCGGACGGGAGCACCGCCAGAAGGCGGGCAACCCTGGTTCCGTCGCGGAGGTCCTGTTGGCGGTCGATGGTCAGTTTTTCAGTGTCGAAGGCCACGAGTTGCGCGGTCCGTTCGGTGGCAGGGGTCGAATCGCCGTCGGCATAGACTTCGGTGGCAAAATATAACCTTTTTGCGGCGGGGTTAATCAGAAGTTTGTTGGGTGTCTGGTTTGGAACGATATTCCGCCAGACGCGGGTTTCACCGTCGCAAGGGTCTATGCGTGACAGCGCCCCGCCCAGGTTGCCATACTCTGCGCTCGATGTCACCCAGACGAATCGCCCGTCGTGAACCATTGCCTTAGGCCTCATCTGCTCGTGCCCTATCTTCGCCAGTATGCGGGGGTTCTCATCCCAGGAAGCGAGAGCCGCCGGGTCAAAGACCGTTACAGTGCAAGTTGTGTAACTTGCCATCAGGATTTTTTCGGTGGCGTCGTCCCAGACTATGCAATTTATCTGCCCGCCGCCCGGAGCCGCCTTGCCGAGGTCTCGCCCTTCGCCGGTCGCCAGGTCGATCTCCCAGAATCGCTGGTTGATATAAGGCGAGCCGAAAATTCGCCCCGCCTGCGGTACGACGCGCATCATTTCGGTATCCATCGGGCCGGTCGAGTCGAGTTGACTCTCGAGGATTTCGTCTGCCTGTGTGTCGAATCGCAGGTATCGCCCGCTTGTGTCCAGTGCGCAGGCGTACCGGTCGGCCAAGGCGTGGAGTATCGCCGGCATATCGCCGACGAAGCGTTCCCGCACGGGCTGCCACTGCGAACCGGCGTCAGCGGGGTCGATGCGATACAGGTTTCCGCCAGGCCAGAACAGACTATAGATGCTCCCGCCAATCAGACAACAGGCGTGCCTCTGTAAATGATGACCCGATTCTACCCCTCCCGGCGGGCCTATGCGACGAACCAACTCAAACGACGGATACCGCAGGATGAGAATTCCATTTCCGGTTACGATTGCAAGATGCTCTGCATCCAAAAACGCCAACCACTGCGTATAACTTTGCCCGGAAAGTGCTTCGGGCGTGTGGGGCTGCGCCTCAAGCGTTACGGGATCCAGCAGGACCAATTTGGCTTGGGGGACATTGAGGCCAAGAAGAATCTTCCCGTCAGGACATTCCGTAACGTTGTGAGCATAGTGGGAAGGAGATTGAGACGAATCCAGCGGGCGGAAGGTCTTCAGTAATTTCCGCTTGCGCCGGTCATAGACGCACGCATCGCCGGGATTGGCCGAGAAGACCACCAGCGAATCGGTAACGCACCCGCCCCAGATAATCCCGTCCAACTCGCCGCTGACGAGGACCTCGAAGCGGTCGGCCTGCGGGTCATAGACAACCAGCGTCCCTTCAGTGCATCCGAGGTACAGCAGCCCGTCGGGATCTGTTCGCAGCATGTAGGCTCCGCCGATTCCCTCCGGCAGTTTTCTCCAGATGCTCTCGCCGGTGTCGGGGTCGAAGATATAAATCCGCCCGCCATTGTCCCCACCATAGATGCTGGAGACCAGGCGCGTCCTGCCGTCAATTTCGATCTCAGCAATTTCCGCATTTCCGAAAGGCAGGCGCGTATCAGGGATTTGATACTTCTGCATCATGTTTCTCCACTGAAGGAAAAAGGGGACGGGAGTCTTTTTCCTCTACCCCATTTCCGGGATGAGGCGTTTGAGGTTCTTGTAGAGGATTTTTTCCTTTTGGGCCTTTGTGGCCTTGACGGTCTCTAACGCAATCAGGGCCGATTTGGGATATCGCAGCAGCATCGTCGAGCCGAACATCAGGCGGTCGGGGGTGCATATCTTCAGGCCCTTTTCGATAGTAACCCCGCACCCACCATGCATTACGGCGGTATCCTGAAATATCTTCGGCGCTTTTGCGCCTCGCAGCGGTTTGACCGCGCCTGAATTAAGCAGCATGAACGAGGCGCCTCGAAACTTCTTGAACATCGCCATAATTTCCTCGGTCGGAACCTGGCGTGAGTTATCCAGGTGGCTCCGCCCGCGAAGGTCCATAACCCGCCCATAGACGGCCACTCGCATCTTCAGTTCGTGAGCGGCGGCGACTATTTCGGAGGCTATGTCGTCGGTAAGTTTGTACGGGTGATATTGCGGGATAAGTCGCAGCACCGGCATGGCCCATTCTTCGCGGCATTGTTTGAGGTCTTTAGCCCATCCGAAGTAGGTCGGATTGAGGATCGCGCAGGGAACCAGGCGGTCGCGGTGGCGACGTATCTGCCGGGCGAGTTCGCGGTTGGCTTCGTGGGAATCCTTGTAGAAGATGCCCTGAAGCGAACCGACAAGCGCCTTTTCGATACCGTGTGAGTCCATCTTTCGCAGCAAATCCGCAGCGGATGTCTGCGGCAGGCGGCGATAGGGCCAATGTCCAATCCATGTGTCGGCGTCGTAAATCATTCTTTAAACCTTCCTCATTTGAAGTATGCGCTGGAAGTTTTCGCTCCAGATCATCTCTTTTTGCCGCTGCGTGATGTCGGCATCGAGTATCTTTCCCACTCCCCGCTCGGTGGACATGTCGGTAGCGAACAGCAGCCGCTCCGCACCGAGGTCGCGGACGGCCTTTTCGATCATCCCGGCGTCGATAACGCTTCCGCTGGTGTCCATATAGACGTTCTTCGGGGCCTGGCGCATTGCCTTTATCTGCCACTCCCAATCGCCGCCGCCTCCGATGTGCCCGATGATGAAGATTGCTTCGGGATACAACCTTGCCGGGGCGATGAAGTGGTCGGCTCGGCTGATTAGAGGCTGGGTGGCGAGTTCCGCCGGATCGGTCGGATGCCCGGCGTGCATGAGCATCGGAACACCCAGTTCGGCGCATCGCTCAATCACCGGATGAAAGACCGAATCGTTCATCCGATACTGGTGATAGAACTTCAGCCCTATCATCCCGCCATCGACGACGCATCGGGTAATCTCATCCTGGGCAAAGCGGGCATTGCCCGGATCAATGAAGCATTGACCCAGGATTACGTCGGGGTACGCCCGCATCGCCGCGGCGATGTCGTCATTAGCGGCGCGAATACGCTCCGGATCGGTCGGCTTGGTGTCCAGCGGATGGGAACAGCAGACCTTATCCACTCCCAATCGCTTCGCGTCGGCCACTACATTATGGTGGCTTGGCCAGTTCCCCACCGAAACCGAACAGTGTGCATGACAATCAATTCGCATGATATTCCCTTATTCAATTGGTAATTGGTAATTCGTAATTGGTAATTCGTAATTGGTAATTCGTAAAAAAAACCGACGCTCTGTTACCAATTACCAATTACGAATTACGAATTACCAATTACTTTTTTTTACACGCATTAATCAACGCGCCGAAAATCGCCTTGCGGTGCTTTGCATCGCTCATTCGTTCCGGATGCCACTGGACCAGCAGGCAAAACCTTTGGCTGGTCGATTCCATCGCTTCAATGACGCCGTCTTCGCTTCGGGCGACAACCTTCAGTCCCTTGCCGACGTCCCTGACGGCCTGGTGATGCGAAGAATTCACCCTGACCCGTTCAGCAGCGAGTATTTTCCTCAATCGACTTTCCGGGTCAATGATAATATCGTGCCCTGCGCCCTTGCCTCGATGGATGACCTCCCTGCCGACCTGCGTGGGAATGTCCTGTATGAGCGTCCCGCCGGCAACAACATTGACGAATTGCGCTCCCAGGCAGACACCCAGCAGCGGCTTGTCGCTATCAAGCCAGAGCGAGATGAGTCGGCTCTCGAATTCGTATCTCTCCGCCGGCATGGTTTTGGTCTGTGGGGCCGGTTCTTCCCCGTAGGCGTTCGGGGGGATGTCCGCGCCGCCTATCAGAACGAGTCCGTCCAGTTCCTGAACGTATTTTCCCAAGACGTCCCGACCCTGATTTACCGGTATGATTATCGGTACGCCACCGGCCTCGACGATGCAATCGATATAAGTCGTCTGCACTCGAACGTTGTCCCCGCCTCGACCGCTTTGACTTCGAAATGTGCTGGTCAGCCCGATTAAAGGTCGTTCCGCACCACCTTGGGCGGGACGGGATTTCGAGGCGGATTCCGTGCGGGAAGCCCGTCCTTTGTCGGATTTGTCCCTACAGCCAACTATCAGAAGCAGCACAACCAGCGGAAATACCCACGCAAACCGTTTCGGGCGAGTCATGGATCATTCCTTCCATTTAAAAAGCGCCTTGGCGTTCTCGAAGCCGATAAGATCGACCTGCCTCTGCGACAGACCGCTGTGCGTGAGTTTGTAGGCGGCCATGTCCAGATCGCATATCGGGAAATCGGTTCCGAACAGCACTCTGGCGGCTCCGATTTTGTTAATCGTGCTCTCGAAAGCGCCCGCTGTGAACAACACCCAGGCTGAACAGTCCGTCCAGACATTCTCGCAGCCCTTAATCGCCTCGATTCCGTCCCTCCAGAACCGAAAGCCGCCGAAGTGCGCCATGATAATCCTGGCAGCGGGATATTCTGTCGCCAATTTGGCTATCGCGTGAAAATGCTCCGGCTCGGATGAATGGAGATTCAACGGAACGTTCAGTTCGATTGCCTTTTCGATGATCGTGCGAATCTCCGGCGAATCCAGGTCAAAATTCTGCACGTGTGGGCATATCTCGCCGATGCCGACGAAGCCCATCTCTCTGACAGTATGCTCCATCTCTTCCAGCGACTCGTCCAGGTAGTGCGGGTTCACCGAGCAGTATGCACGGAACAGGTCGGGGTAATTTCCGGCTAATTCCGCCATGTGGCGGTTGCCGGCTCGCATTTCTCCAGCCGTTGGTCCCATCTCGTCCCCGCCGCTGGAGATGATCATTTTATCGACGGGAGATTCCCTTACGACCCGTACTATGTCGGCGGCGGAAATCTTCCCTTCGCCCAGGCTGACCAGTTCCCAGTGGAATCCCGGAACGCCGGGCCCTTGTTTGACAGGCGGATGTGCGTGTACGTCAATAATCATCAGGTTTCCTTTCCGGCCAAAGCCCTTTTTCAATGGCCAAGCCATACTCGGCGAATCCGCTGGGCGAAGCGCTGGTGCAGTTAGTGCAGATTTCGCCGACGTCGGGTATCCGCTCACGAAGACGCTGCTCCAGATCGCGTGCGACAATCGTTTCACCGACCTGAAGCCCCAGCCGGTTGAGAATGACGCGGTCCCACCGGCAGAGTTTTTCGTTCTGGGCGGCAATTCCGCCTTCAGCACCCTTGCCCCTGCCACATCCTTCGGGTGTCTTTATCGGGCAAATCTCACATACATCGTCGAAATCCGCCGCTACCGTAATCTCCAGGCCGGGATTTTCCCGCAACTTCCGCAGCAGTTCGGGAATCGCATTGTCGATACCGAAAAACTCCTTCGCTGTCTCCTTACCGGAGCCATAGAAGCAATATGAACAAATCAGATGATGTCCGCGAACCTTCATCCTACTGTTTCCACTGACTACCGACTACTGGTTACTACTTGACGAGGTTTTCCTCGCCCGTCTGTATCATTTCGATATTGTTATTCGGGCATCGCCATATGCACATCCCGCAGGCGACGCAGGCGTCTTCGTCGATGACTGCCCTGCCGTTGGCGTCCATGCTCCATGCGAAGACCTTGCAGATGTCCTTGCAAATCTCGCACCCTGCCCCGCATCCGCAGGCCAGACAGCGCCCCGCTTCGGCAATGGCCTGGGCCTGCGTCAGCGTCGCGGCGTATTCGTCAAAGTTGGCCGTTCGTTTATCCGGAGCGACATTCTCCAGAACGAGACGCCGGCGGCGCGTCCTGTCTTCGGTTCTCTCGAGCACCTTGTCCTTATCGACAACGGTTTGCTCGGCATCATATTCCAGAGAAGCCTTGTCGCCGGACAGGTACATATCAATCGAAGCGGCTGCGAGTTTACCATCGGCGATGGCGGTTATCACGTTCTGCGGGCCACGAGCGCAATCGCCCCCGGCATAGACGCCGGCGACGTTCGTCGCGCCGGTGCGTTCATCAGTCTCAATCGTGTTCCACGGCGTAAGTTTCAGGTCCTGCCCCGCCCGGACCGTTACGCCCTGGCTGACGGCGGGGATTACCGTATCGACATCGAGAGTGAATTCCGTACCGGGAACCTCGACCGGACTGCGCCTTTCGGAGGCGTCCGGTTCGCCGAGGACGTAATTCAACATGCGAATCTTCTCGACCTTCCCGTCGCCGACAATCTCCTGCGGCGAAACGAGATACATTATCTTGACGCCCTCTTCCTCGGCTTCGGTTATCTCTTCAGCCGATGCGGGCATTTCGTCTTTGGTCCTTCGGTAGAGGATAAATACCTCATCGGCTCCCAGTCGCAGCGTCGTCCTGGCCGAATCCACGGCAGTGAACCCGCCGCCGATAACAGCGACCCGCTTTCCAACGTCGGGCTTCTCGCCGAGCGAAACGGCCTTGAGGAAATCGACAGCACCGATACAGCCGGTGAGTTCCTCGCCTGCGATGCCCAACTTCATTCCTTCCTGAGCGCCTATACCGAGGAAAATCGCCTCGAAACCGTCGTCGGTGAGGCTTTTGACGGTTACGTCTTTACCGAAGGCGGCCCCGGTTTTAAATTCCACACCGAGTTCTTTAATTACGTCGATTTCCTTATTTACGTCCTCTTCCTTCAGGCGAAACGTCGGTATGCACGAAGTGAGCATTCCGCCGAGTTTCGATGCCGACTCGAAGACGGTTACACCATACCCAGCCCGCCCCAGGTCGTACGCACACGCAAGCCCCGCAGGTCCCGAACCGATGACGGCTGCCTTTTTATCTTTCCTGTCAGCCTTGTCGTCGAGCAGGCGGGGTTTCCAACCTTCTTTTTCCGCCATTTCGAGTACGAACCGTTTAATCTCGCGGATCATTATAGGTTCGTCCATCAGGCCTCGGGTGCATTCATCCTCGCAGGGATGATCACACACCTTGCCGCAGATAGACTGGAGCGGGCTGCGAGACATTATCAGTTGATAGGCCTCCTCGAATTCCTCCTCGGCTACTTTGCGGACATAGCCCTGTGCCGGAACCGAGTTCGGGCAGGCATAGGTACACGGAGCGACGAGATTTGTGTTTTTGATGCGTGCATTACCGGCGTAGATCGTCAGATCGGGCGCTGAGGTAATGGCCGGTACGAGTATGTCTCGCATATCTCGCGGGGCTTTGTAACCCTTCTCTTTCAGGAATTGCTTGAAGCCGTGGACGAATTCCGGCATGAATCCGAATCCATAGACCAGCGTCGCGGTGCAGATTCCGATAAGGTCGGCTCCGCACATTATCATCTCTACGGCGTCTTCCCACGTCGTTATCCCGCCCGTTCCGGTCAGGATCGCGTCGGGTCCGCACATCTTCCTCATCTCATAGACATCCCGCAGCGCGAGAGGTTTCAGCCATTCGCCGTTCATGCAGGCCATTCCGATCTCTTTCTGGAGGTGATACATTGAGGCGGTCGGGTCGTCGAGGTTAATCGGCGGGATGGCCAGGCGGTTTGCGTTTCCGCCGACGGCGTCAGCGCCGGCGTCCAGGGCGACCTTGGCTACAGGAGCCTGGCGACTTCCTTCGGGAGTGAGTTTTACAAACAGCGGGATACTGGTTTCGCGCTTGATTGCCTTGACGATCTCGGCTATTGCCTGCTCGTTTTGGCCGAGACTTGCGCCGGTCTTCGGTCCGCCGGTATCCTTACCGCTGACTTCCACGTTGAAGGACATGTTCGGGCAGCACATGTTCAACTCGTTAATATGCACGCCGGCGTCTTCGCACTTCTTGGCCATATTGACCCATCCGGCGATGCCTTCATCTCCGGCGTAGGTGATGTTGGAGAAGAGCACCAGGTTGGGCGCACGCTTGCGACCCTGCTCGATGAGTTTCAGAAGGTCAGCCAGCACCAGTCGTCGCTCGGCAGTGAAGGACAGGAACGTCCTGTCGGGGTAGTACCCGTATCGCGGGTACCTGTTGATGTACGGCTCCGGGTCGATGGTCAGTTTCAGCGACGCGCCGCCCCATCCGCACTCGTCCATCCTTTCGAGTTGCTCGACCGTCATCGTCGTCGGGCCTGACGAAACGTAGAAAGGATTGCGAAACTTCACACCCGCAACAGTTACGGGAACGTCAAAATCGGCGTACTTTGCCATGATTTAACCTGCTTTCAAAAACATATGACCTTCTTTAAAGCCCCCGGCTTTAAAGCCCCCGGCACTGCCGGGGGATACATCAACGCTTCAACATCATCCCCCCCCGCTTCAACATTATCCCCCCGCATCGCGTAGCGATACTACGTATTGCGGGGGGCTTACTTCACCATCAGCGCCAGAAGCGCCTTTTTCGAGAAAATCGCGTTTAGCGCTTCTGCCTGAATCTGCGACTTAGGTCCGTCCATAACCTCATCGGTCGCGCAGACGCCACGATGGGCAGGGCCTGAATGGGTGTAAAGCACGTCCGGCTTGGCGCAATCCAAAACCTCGTTCGTTACCGTCCATTCGGGAATCTCGACCCGCTTTTCTTCCGGCGACTGCTCGCCGGCGAGCATACTGCGAATCAGCGTGCTGGCCTGGATGTAATCAGCGTCACGCACCGCCTCTTTCAGGTCCGTGCATATCTCAAGTCGGGTTCCGGCAGCCTCGGCCTTTGCCTTGCCCTCGGCGAGAATGTCCTGATTAACGGTCTCGGCGTAAGATTCAGGGATAGCCAGCGTCAGGTTAACCCCCAACACCGGACAAACGCGGATAAACGAATGCAGAATCCCACGCGCCATACCGGTATAAACAAGGTTTATACCCTCAAGTCGCCCCTTTGTCTGTTCAATCGTCATCAGTTCGCCGATAACGTGCGTAGCGTGATCGACGGGCGTGCAGCCGTTGAGCACCGGAACGGTCATGTTCTCGCAGGCAAGGTCCATGTCTTCCTGCTTCCAGAGCCTCGCCGACAGCACGTCGATGTACTGATTCAGCGCCCGTGCGGTATCGACAATCGACTCGCCCCTTCCCATCTGCGTATCCTTGGCGGCGAGGTAGGCGTTCGACCCGCCCAGTTGCGCCATCGCCGAAGTGAATCCCATTCGCGTCCGCGTTGATTCATACACGAACAGCAAGCCCTGTACCCTGGTTTTCAGCAGGTCGGCGTAGGTCATGTCGTAACGATTTTCCCGGAACCATGCCCCAAGGGCCATAACTTCCTGAAGTTCCTCGCGCGAGAGGACACCGATGTGCGGCAACTGCCTGCCGCGAAGATCATCGCTCAATTTCGGGGCCGGTGCCCCTGCCAATGATTCCGTCATAATCTGCTCCTGATTTGTTACTACCCTTTTTTTTATTCCTTCGACGTCATTTTCTTCAATTGTCGGCACATGTATCCGGCCAGGTCGAGATTGTTCATCAGATCCGAAATCGGTTCGATAACCGTAACATATCCGTCGAAATTAATCTTCTCCAGCGCATCAAAGACGCTCGGGAAGTCTATCCCGCCGGGCGTACCGAACAGATGCTTCTTGTAGTATCGCCCCTCAAATTCCCAATCCGCTTCGGATTCGGACTCGACCCGGGCGGCGTCCTGAACCGAGAGGATAAACAAGGAATCTTTCAATTGCTCGATCCCGGCAATGTAGTCGATGTCTTTCTCGAGATAGTTCGTCGGATCGTACATCAGGCCGAAGTTTTTTCTGTCGATTTCCTTGAGCGTTTTGACGGCCAACTTCGGGGTCTCGAACGGTCCGCCGGTGTGGACCTGTATCACGATCGCCAGTCCACGTTCCTTTAGGAAATCGGCAGCCTTCTGAATCCATGGTATCTCCTCGAAACCAACCACAAGGTAAGGACAGCCAAGCACTTCGGCCATATCCGCGAATTTACTCAACTGCTTGAGTGATTCGGCGTCTTTGACACTCCCTGCCGGGAAACGCGAAACGCCGATTCCGATTTTATTCAGCGCGTCGGCCATCCGGGAGACCTCCTCCATCGACGTATCGGCGTCAATCTGGGTCCGCCTCAATTCGACGGCATCGTAGCCGGACTGTTTGGCAAGTTCGCCGAACTCGGCCACGTCCATCTGGCAATACTTGTAATCAACCTCGATGATCCTGCCCGATAGTGAAAATTTCATCATGAGTCTCCTTGTACAAACATTTCAACGCCCGGATATTATAATTGCAAATACGGTTAGATTTCTTCGGATTCTTCAGATTCTTCGGATTCGTCCTCGTCGGCATCGGGGTCTTCGGCGTTTTGCTCGGCGGGTTTTGGGGGCTTTACCTGCGGGATGCGGAGTTGCTCGATTTTGGGAAGGTCCTTCAGGTCCGCCAAGCCGAAGATTTCGAGGAAATATCTCGTCGTCCCGTACAGTATAGGCCTGCCGATCTCTTCAGCCCGGCCTGCGATGCGAACGATGTTTTTTTCCATCAGCCCGCGAAGCACTTCTCCGCAGGCGACGCCGCGAATGGCTTCGATGTCAGCCCGCAGCACCGGCTGGCGATATGCAACAACCGCCAACGTCTCCATCGCAGCCTGCGAAAGACGCGACTCCTTCCTGCTGACCGACAGGCGGGAGATAACCTCGTTGTACTCCGGCAGGGTCTGCATCTGGTATCCGCCGGCGATCTCGACGATGCGGAACGTCCTGCCGGTCTGCTCGTACTGCTCGTTGAGCGCATCGACAGCCTTGCGAACGGCGCGGACGCCGCCCAGTTCGCAAATTTCCGAGACCTTCGCCGGAGGAAGAGGTTTGTCGGACGTAAAGAGTATGGCCTCAACCGTCGCAGCCGACTTGTCCTCGGCGGGTTCAACCTGATCTACCTGAAATTCTTCACCAGCGTCGCTATCGCTCATATAAGGCCTTTCTTCTTACCAACTGACGGTGCGCGAAAGGTACGTAACACGGGCGTCTCGCCCGTGAATCGTACAGGATATACATTAAATGACGAAACGGCAAGCCGGGAATCGAACAGTCCAGTTTACCATAACGGTATGCTACACTGTCGGGCATCTGCTATAATCCATCCCAACTATCGGAAGGAGACCGGACCATGACAGACAAATCATCATTTACGAGGCTTGTTTTAGTTGTTATCGCAGCCCTTTGCCTGAGCGGTTCTGCATTGCCCGCCAAGGCAAAAAACAGCGCCAAAGAACAGGATAAAACCGCCTTCGACGCAAAATGGATATACGTCTCGGAGACATCCGCCGTAATCTACTGGCGGCTGGCGAAGATTAACCTGTCCTCCCTGAGTTACGTGGAGTACGGCACGACCACCAACTACGGAAAGAGGACGAAGATCAGCCGGGAGCCTCGCTGGGCACAGTTCCACCGGATTAGCGGGCTTCAGAAGTCCAGGACCTACCACTACCGGATGGTGAACGTCGATCCAAAGACGAAGAAGGAGTTTCGCAGTGCGGATGCGACCTTCCGGACAAAACCACTCGCCGGTGCTCGGCGCATCCCAGGCCGGTTCAAGGGACCACCCTACGTCCTCAGTAAACCGGGCAAGTATATCCTGACAGAAGACATCACCGCCGGCGGTAACGCCTTCGAGATTACCGGTTCGGACATTCTGCTCGACCTCGACGGCCACACGGTAACTTACGGTAAGACCAGCAACAAGCAGGTCAACGGCGTCTTCATCAGGGCCGCCGGGGCCGTTACGGTTTGCAACGGGCACATCATCGACGGTGAACGGGCGGGGGGTTACGGAGCGGCGATACAGGGACGATACAACGCTCATCCGGTTACCGTTTATGGTATATTCACCGACGTTGACAGATACTGTCAGTACCCGATGAAGTTCTTCGGCCAGTGCAGTAACCTCGACATTCACCACAATCACCTGTACAGCCGCGTTACCGAAATCGAAAGCCGCCATTATCCGGGCAACGACCTGCTCCGCATGGACGGCATGCAGGGCGACTGCAAAATCCACGACAACCTCCTCACCGAGGGCTGCCATCGCGGCATGTTGATAGGCCGCTCCAAGAAGGGCAAAGCAGGCAGTATCGACATTCACCACAACGACATCCGGCATCACCAGCAATACGTCAACGGCTACGCCTTCGCCGCAAGCGCCGCGGGGGCCGACATCCATCACAATCGCGTTACCTCGACCGGACGCTGCGTACACCTCTGCGGCGACGGTATAAAGTTCCACGACAACTGGTGCGACACCAGTGGCCACATGATACTCAGCGACCTGCCCGCCAATTCGCGCCCGTGGAAACATCAGCGGGTCGAATTGCACGGCATCAAGTTCGAAGGCAGAAACTCGAAAAACATCAAGGTCTTCAACAACTTCATGCGGATCACCCAGTACCTGCCGACCGATTCGCAGGGAAAGGGCGACCCCGACGAGAAGGCCGGTAACGGCGTCTTTATCCGCTCGAAGGCAACTTCCGCCGAAGCCGACACCATTACGGACTCAACGATGGACTGGAAACCCCAGCGATGGAAAAACTACTGGGTCAAGTATGACGCGAACAAACCGGCCTCAAAAATCACCTCCAGCAGCCAAGATAGCCTGGCGGGTAAATTCCCCGGCGTTAAGGCTGGGGCGGAATACACAATCTATTTCAAATGGGACTACGTTCCGGCCACGCCCCTGAACGTCGCCTGCTACCACCCGGATGCAAACAACGAGGTCTATAACAACACAATCATCGCCCGGACCCACTACAAGCGGTCAAGACGCGGCGGATACGGCGCGTCGGGACAGTGGGCGTCGTCAATCTACTTCGTCGGGATGAACAAGTCGGCGAGTTCGACGGGGAAATTCAGCATCTACATCCACGACAATACCTTCATGAGCAACGACTGCTTCATCTCCGGCTCTGCCAGCAGCGGCATGAACATCCGCATTGAGAAGAACAAGTTCATCCTCCTGAAAGACCCGGCGCCGACGGCGAACAAAACCGCGATCCTCGACAGGAAGATAAGCCGCACTATCCTGAACGCTATAAAGGCCGGAGAAAACACATGGGTGGGGATGCGCCCATAGCCGGCTGAACCAACCGGGCGATTTCGAGAATATGGAGTTCATATGATGGAATGTAAGAAAGAGCAAAATCTCAAGCATTGCAACTGCACGTATCCCTGCGATAAGAAGGGCGTCTGCTGCGATTGCATATCCTATCACCTGGCGATGCGGCAACTACCTGCCTGCTGCTTCCCCGACAAGGCCGAAAAAACCTACGACCGCTCATTCAAAGCCTTCGCAAAAGCATGGAACCTTTAAACCATTTTCGCTTGACCGGCAACGCGAGAAATGATAGAATACAGTTGAACACAAATGGTGCCGATATAATTCACGGGAAACAGAGGTCTGCTTATGTCCAAAACCGTTACATTGCGATTGCAGGATAATATCTATGAGACGTTTCGTGAAGCCGCCGACGCCCAGCGCCGACCGTTGTCGAATCTTATTGAGACGGCGGCGTTAGCAAGGATTCAGGAAGAGCAGTTCACTGACGACGCCGAAATGGCCGAAATTCTTGCCGACGAGAAACTTCTCAAATGTATGAAGGCCGGCTCGGCCGACGCCCGGAACCGAAGGGGGCGGTTCGTTGAGTGAGTATCGAATCCTTGAGACGGACCAGTTCACCAAGAACCTCTCGACCATCGCCCGCGCCGGGCAAAAACGGGTAGCAGAGAAACTTCGCAAGCACGTATATCCCCAACTCCGCCTCCGCCCGCACTTCGGCCCAAATATCAAGAAACTCAAAAATTACTCCCCCTCCACGTGGCGATACCGAATCGGCGCATGGCGGTTCCTCTACGAAATAGACGAAAAAGAACACATCGTCTTCATGACAACCGCTACACATCGAAGCACCGCCTATTGATTGCGGAATGTAAAAGATGCGAGCCGGGTGCCGCCTGCTATACTTCCTACTTGGGAAACGCCTTATACGCCTCATGCAAGAACTGCACGAAGGTTTCGTTAGACAGATCGAAGTCCTCCTTGATTCGAAGATACACACGGTCCGTCTGCTCGTTGCGGTTCTTGACAAGAACGGAGCTCGGTAGGCCCAGCTTTTCAGCGAGGGACTCCTCGGTGTCGAACTTCTCCACACTGAGCATTCCGGCAACATGATCTGCTGAAAGAGTTCCCTTCTTAACTACGAAATCAAGTCGCAACGTCTTGGGACTCGTTCTGATTTCAAGCCAGTTGTAATTGTTCACGCGATAAACGACATAGGGCTTCTGATTCCACCGCGGGCCGTCCAGTTCGAAGTTGTCCATGAGTATGTCATTGATCTTTATTAACATATTCTGGGTCTTTGGGCTGCACCGTTGATCAAGATGCCATGATCTACCATCCACAACCCAAGGCGAACCTGGGCCTTTTGTACGACCCGTGTCAGAAAATCTGCTCACTGGCAGAGGAACGATGACGCTGGGTTCAATCAGAATACTGTCGCCTTCCTGATAAACGTGGACTTCCACGACCTTGATGTCGACATTGTGTTCACGCAACCAAAGAGCGACGCTACCAAGCTTATCCTTCACTCCAGAGCCCACGACGATCATTCTCTGATCGACGTTCAACTCCGGCGTTTCGTCCACACCAACCTCGGAGCAGAAATCTTCGTAGACAGCATTGAAGTTGAACTCTGAGTTATCGCTTTCTCCCAAGTAATTTCGGGCCTGTCGCTCGAAGTCTTCGAACCGCCACTTCGATATATAGCTGGCGTACCGCAAAGCCTGAATGTCGACCGGGTTCTTGAGCTGACCACGCTTGAGCTCGATAATTACAGCATTGCCGGCCGTATCCACGGCAAGAACATCCAAGCGATCCCTGATGTCTGGAATGAGAACTTGTCGACCGATAACAAGGAACGGCTCTCCGAGGATCGTCGGATTCGTAACTACCCAGTCTTCAAGGTCCGATTCCAACAACTTGGCCTTCTTTGGCTTGGTATGAGGGACTTTAACCGGGCCGTTATCTGTTACCTTCCACAGTGCCATGATCTATCCTCGTATGCAGTGTGTAGCAAAAGGATGCTGGTAAACCTGCCATCCTTACCTGTGCATTGAATACTAAATCCGAATTCCGCAATCCGCAATCTCATGCGTCCGCCTGAAACAGTTTTCCGTTTTCGTCGCGGGGCGTGTATTTGACGTTGAGGTGTTCGTAGGCTTTGACGGTGGCGAGGCGCCCTCTGCGGGTGCGGGCGAGCAGGCCGGCCTGGAGGAGGAAGGGTTCGACGACATCGACCAGCGTGTCGGTCTCTTCGCCGAGCGTGGCTGCGACGGCTTCGATTCCCACAGGCCCGCCGCCGTATGTCTCGATGATGATGCGGAGGAAGTTGCGGTCCAGTTCGTCCAGGCCCAGTGCGTCTATGCCTTCCAATTTCAATGCGGCATCGACGGCTTCGACAGTCAGTCTGCCGTCGCCTTTGACCTGTGCGTAATCGCGGCATCGGCGGAGCAGACGGTTTGCGATCCTCGGCGTGCCTCGCGCCCGTCGGCTCATTGCCGTCAAGGCTTCGGCGTCGCAGGTCAACTCCAACATAGCCGCCGACATTTCAATCCGCTTCAGCAGGTCGGCATCAGACCAGAACTCCAGGTGATGGGCGATACCGAATCGCGTCCGCAGCGGCGGAGACAGCAGCCCCGCGCGGGTCGTCGCGCCGATGAGTGTGAAAGGTTTCAGAGGCAGATTAATCGTCCGGCTGTGCATACCCGAATCGACCACGAAATCGACCTTGAACTCCTCCATCGCCGGGTAGATGTACTCCTCGACGGCTGGGCTGAGGCGGTGGATTTCGTCGATGAACAGCACGTCGGACGCTTCGAGGTTGGTGAGTATTCCGATCAGGTCGCCGGGGCGCGTCAAGGCTGGGCCTGAGGTAACTTTTATCGTCGCAGCCATTTCGTGTGCGATAACGTAGGCCAGTGTCGTCTTTCCCAGTCCCGGCGGGCCATGAAGGAGCACGTGCTCCATCGGTTCGGACCGCTCGCGTGCAGCGGTAACGGCGATGCGTATCTTCTCCATCAGTTCGGGCGAGCCGATACACTCATCCAGCCGGCGCGGACGAAGAGCAATGTTAAACTGCTCGTCGTCAGCGCCGGTTGATTCGGTGGTAATTATCTTCTGTCGTGCCATTTTAGTAGTCAGTAGCCCGTAGTCAGTATCCGGTTACTATCGCCCTCCGGCCTTCAATCGGTACACATGTTGAATTATCGCTTCGGGCGAATCAAGTTCGGGCGCGACGGCGACGACTCGCTCGACAAGTGCGGCAGCGTCGGCTCGTCGTTCGCCGAGTTGGACCAGTACGGCGATGGCTTCTGCTGCGGATTCGGAGAACTCCGCTTCGACCGTCGGGGTCAACTCGCCGGCGAATTCGTCAACCTTGCCCGAAAGTTCCACGATAATCCGCTCAGCGGTGCGATTGCCTATCTCCGGCAAGGCGACGAGGAATTTCGCGTCCTTATTCGCGATAGCGGCGGCGACTTCCGTCGGCGGGCGAACAAGGGCGCGCAGGGCCTTGCGGATGCCGATTCCCTTGACCGTCGTGAACAGGCTGAAGAAATCGCGGTCGGACTCGTTCAGAAAGCCGATCAGCCTCGGCGTCTGAACGCCGTGGGACGGATTACCCTCGAAATAGTGAATCGTGTGGAGGATGACGTCCTGGCCCGCGCGCCGGCTTAGCCGCTCAATGTCGCAGGCCGGTACGAGCACCTCGTACCACAACCCGCCGCCGACGTCTATCAAAGCCGACGAACCGGCAATCTCTTCCAACCGTCCTGTAATACGGGCTATCATTTCTCAACTGTTTTAGCCGCGAACGGCGCGAACTAAAACATCTTTTTCAAAAATGCCTGTCGGCCTGCACATAAAGCAATGGCCAGAGCGTCGGCAACATCCGCCGGCTGGGGCAATTCCTTCAATTTGCAGACGGCCTGGATTGACCGCTGGACCTGCTGCTTTGACGCATGGCCGTTGCCGGTCAATGAGCGTTTTATCGTGGTGGCGGGAAGGTCGCGGACCGCAACACCGGCGGCAGCGCAGGCCAGAAGAATTACACCCCGCGCGTGCCCCATCAGTATGGATGTGCGCGGATGACGGTAGTGGGCGTAGAGTTTTTCGACGGCTGCGAGATCGGGCTTCAGTTCGGCGATGATCTCCGTCAGGTCGGCGTGGATTTGCGCGATTCGTCCAGCCAGATCGGCCTTGGCGTCGGTCTGGATGGTTCCCGCCTCGATAATCACCGGCTCGCGCCGACCAAAATCCACGGCAGCGTAACCGGTGATATTCAACCCCGGATCGATACCGAGAATGCGATATGTCTTTCCGGCGCTCAATCGGAACTTTCATCTTCGCCGAGTGCTTCCAGGTCGGCCAGGTCTTGTCGCCGACCGACGGCTCTCTTGTTTCTGATGAGATTGCGGCGTCCGATAAAAAAGACGGGGACTTCGGCGCACTTTCCGGACGTCTTCTCCGCCCACGCTTCGGGCCATGGTACGCCGTCAATCGAGGTGATAATATCGACGCGAACGGGCGGCCTGCCCAACTGCACAACCTGACTCGGAGATTCGAAATCCTTTTCCGAAAGGTCCAGTGAGCCGAAACCGAATTCCTTGAGGGCAGAGAGTATCCGCCCCGCGTTTTCGCGGTCCGGGCGTACAAACAGGTCAAGGTCCCCGGTGAATCGGGGCGCGCCGTGAAAGGCAAGAGCGTATCCGCCGACGATAATAAATTCGATGTCGTTAGCGGCGAATAACTCGAGCAACTCTTTGAAGTCTTTTGGTATGTCGTCCATATCGCTGTGCCCGTAAAAAATCTACCGCGTTGACGCGTTCTTCAGGCGTCCGGCTTAGCCAGTATTGCAAATCCTCCTGAACGCCGGACCTGTCGTGCAGGCCTCGCTTTGTAACGACCTTTTCGATCACGACACCAGTATCCGCAATAGCACCTGCCAAGTAAAGCGATAAGATACTCAAAACTACGGTGGGCGCGGGTTGCTTGCAGGCAGTATTCGTGCCATAATTCCTACATAAGAATCGTCTTGGGTGAAAAGAGGTTTGCGTGATGAGTCCCGGATTAATCGTCATTATCGCCATAGTGGTAATCGCGGCAATTGCCTATTCCTACTATGTAACCGCCCAGCGACGCAAGGAACTCTGCGCGTGGGCGCACAGCCACGGGATGAGTTTCACCCCGACCAAGGACCACGGCTTCGACGACCGTCACAGCAATATCAAGTGCCTCCGCAAAGGCCACAGCCGATACGCGTACAACATCATGGAAGGCCAATGGAATGACCTTCCGATAAAGGCCTTCGATTACCATTACGCGACCGGATCAGGCAAGAGCCGCTCCGACCATTACTTCTCGGCTGTGATTCTCGCCAGCGGTATCCCGCTCAAACCGCTTTACATCCGGCGGGAAGGATTTTTCGACAAGTTGACGGAGTTCTTCGGCTTTGACGATATTGATTTCGAGTCGGCGGAATTCAGCCGGAAGTTTTACGTCAAGAGTTCCGACAAGCGTTGGGCCTACGACGTAATCCACGCCCGGATGATGGAATATCTTATGGCCGCCCCTGATTTCGGGATCCAGTTTGACTTGATGCACATAATCGCCTGGCGAGAACGGAAGTTTAAACCGGCGGATTTCCAGGCCGGCGCCGAATTAATCAGCGGTATCATCGACCGCCTTCCGGAGTATGTGGTAAAACAGCAGGTCCAAGGCCTATGAAACGGACCTGGTTCAAAAATGGTTTGCCTTGGGTAACACTTTCGCAACTATCGCAACATGACCTCATAAGAGAACACAAGTATCCGGCCTTCGGCTCTGAGGCTCAGGCTCGAAGAGTAATCGACAGCCTGCTGTGCCAACCCGTGCCAACCCGTGCCAGCCCGTGCCGGCTCGTGCCGGCTCGTGCCGAAACGGAACCGTTGGGAACCGTGGGGAACAGCTGGGGCCGGCTGGGAACAAAAGTGAAACACGTAACTCTTTAGCCTGCAAGCAGTTACGATTTTCGAGGTCATTTTTAGTCCACGAATTACGCGAATAAAAACGAATTACGCGAATTACGGATTCCGTTTCCCGTAGGGACACTTTGTGTTTCTGTTTTTCACGGTATTCCGGTAATCCGGTATTCCGGTCTCACGGTCTTTCTTCATTTGTCAAAGAACATCCGAGCGTCCTAAAGACGCTCCCTGGGACGCCGTAGCCTTGGCGAAGGCGCCTCTATATTATCTTTTGCGTCGACGTTTGCGCGCGCAAACGTCGACGCAAAACGGA
>JAUVIQ010000233.1 GCA_030592655.1 Planctomycetales bacterium
AGACAACGCATCGCCGTACCGGCGACGGCTAAACGGGTATTCCGATAATCCGGTGTTTCTGTTTTCACGTAGTGATGCTACGCATTCCCTAAACCCAAGTCCCTGGTCCCCCCTTGGGACGGCGAACAGCCGCCTGTTTTTCGGTATTCCGGTATCCGGTCTCACGGTATTCCGGTACAATAACGTCATGGCCAAGAGTTTTGTGCGAATATCGCTGGCGACTAAGTTTCGCGTCCTGTTCGCCGTTTCCGGGATGGTGATTATCGTTTCGGCGATGGCGCTTCCGTGGTATTTCACGGAGCGTCTGACCGAGGAGGCCGCTGAACGTTCTGCCTGCGAGATAGCCCGTCTGGCACTGCACGAATGGGAACAGAATCGCCATGTCGCCCCGTTGGCCCAAAGCGACGTGGCGAGATACTTCACCGCCGGGGCGGACGGGCGGCGCGGGCCTGATTTCATCTCGCTGCTGACCGAGGACAAGGACGCCGGAGCGACGGACGCATCCGTCCGGCGGGCAGTATCGCTCTTCAACGACGATCAGCATCGCAAAATGGTCCTGATGACCGAGGAAGGCGAAGAAGGGCGAAAACTCTATCGCTGCATCCACGCCGTGCGGGCGAAGGCTTCGTATCTTTTGGGTAGTTCAGGCCGGAGCGAGCCGGGCATCCAGCAGGGACAGTTAATCGGTGTTATTGACATCACAATCCCCCCCCCGACAGGGGCGCTGATCTGGTGGACGCGCGGAATGTTCGTACTGGGGGCAATCATCGCAGCGATGACGGCGTTGATTACACTTCGTTTTATTGCCCGGCAAGTCGTCCTGAAGCCTATCCGTCAGCTTGACGACCTGGCAAATAAGGTCGCCGAGGGCGACTTGAGCGTACGATGCCACCTTACCGGCGGGGATGAATTCGAAAAACTCTCACAACGCTTCAACGAAATGCTTGATGTCATCGGCGCTCAGCAGGACCAACTCCGCCAGGCGAACCGGGCGCTGGACCTGAGGCTGAGCGAACTGGCCGAAGCAAACGTCGCACTGTATGAAACCGACCGTATCAAAAACGAGTTTCTCGCCAACGTCTCGCACGAATTGCGGACGCCGCTCAACAGCATTATCGGTTTTGCCGAACTACTGGCTGAAACCGACGACGAAAAACGACGTCGTCATGCCGGAAATATCCTCACCTCGGCGCGCCTGCTGGAGGGGATCGTCAACGACCTTCTGGCGGCTGCGAAAATCGAAGCCGGTACCGGCGAGGTCAGACGGGAGAAGATTTCAATAACCGACCTGGTCGAGACGCTCGGTCAACTTATCCGCCCAATGGCCGACAAGAAGCACCTCCGACTCGACACCAAAGCATCCGAAGGCGTCCCCATGATAACCACAGACCCCGGAAAGGTTCAGCAGATACTCTATAACCTGCTGAGCAACGCCATAAAGTTCACCCCGCCCGACGGCGACGTTACCATTTTCGCCCGTCGGGTCGCCGCAACCGTCTCACCCCTGAAGGTCGATTCGGTGGCGATAGCGGTGGCGGACACCGGTCCGGGAATCCCCGCCGCCGACCAGAAACGCATATTCGAGAAGTTCTCGCGCCTGGATAACACGATGACCCGCGAGCACGGAGGGGCTGGTCTGGGACTGGCGATCTCGAAAACTCTCACAGGCCTGCTGGGCGGAAGACTCACACTCGACAGCGAACCGGGACACGGAGCCACCTTCACGCTCATCCTGCCAGTCAACCCGCCCGGCGGACAGGACGAAAATAAAACAATCGACCCGCGAACGTAATTCACGGTATTCTCTTCGAGCCTGAGCCTCAGAGCCGAAGGCCGGTAATCCGGTCTTCCGGTAATCCGGTAATCCGGTCTTCTCAATACCACACGGTAACGATGACGTTCGGCTCTGGTTTTTTGCCTTCCATCGTGCCGATGACCTGAGAGACGTATTTGACCTCAATTTCGTCGCTGTCAAGCCACTCGTTTATCGTATCGGTCATGTGGTCGAGGGCGGCGACCGTTATCTTGGAGTGAAACAGTCGGCAGCGAACGGCTCCTGCACCCGTAAGGTTCGGCGTCCGTTTGTATTGATGCTGCTGGGACGCGTCTGCGGCGTGAGCGCCGAAGGTCTGAATCCTGGTGGAAGACCGGCCGGAAATCGGTCCGGTAGCGTCCTCCTCGTCGGCCAGCGACAACGGTGCAAGATCGTCGTAATCCAATGGAATCGGGGCTTTTTCCGGAATAGAGGTTTCTTCCGGGGTGGAGGTTTCTTCCGGGGTGGGGGTTGTTTCATCTTGAGACATCGTTCTTCTCCTGAACAGGAAACATATATAATGACAAAAACTCGTAATTGGTAATTCGTAATTGGTAACTGGGCATCGGGGATTTTTTTACTAATTACCAATTACTAATTACGAATTACCAATCACACTGATTACTCATACGCGAAACGATTTATCTGCGACGACCGAAGTTTCATTGTAGTATTATACGCCCGCCCATACCGAGAACAAGAAAAGTCTCTGCAATCTTATCGCCGGGTGATACGAACGAAGCACCATTCGCCGAGCATCAGCGCCAGGGCTGCCGCGAGCAGCCACGGCCAAAGGTCCGTCATTCGACGACGGTATGACCGCTTCAGCACGTCGCCCAATTGTCCGGCCTGGACGACCTCGCCTCCGGTCAGATTAGCAAGTCGTCGAAGAGATTCGCCGTCCGCTCCGGTCGATTGGTACTCGCGCCGGTACATCACGCCGGATGAACCACGCCAGAGGATGACACCTTTATTGTCCTGAACGGCTACGCCTGCCGGTGAATCCGCAGGCCAATCGAACCGGGCACGATACTCACCGGGAGCAACCTGGTCAAAATTCGCGGTACGTTCCGGTTCGTCGCCGGCGGCGACAATTTCGGACGAGAGATTCAGACCATTAACAGGCAAACCTTTATTCCGGGCAGTCAGTGTAATTTCAATCCGTGCGCCGGCTCGTTTGATTGTCGCGTCGAATCCCGGGGCGTTGGTTCCGCGAAGAGTCCATCTAACCGAGGCTGAAATCAGTTTCGCAGCCTCGGCGGCGCGGGTCCATGCGTCGTTGTTATTTTTTGAGATCGGCGCTGCCAGACAGACGCACCGTCCCAGTCCTGCCCGGCATCGTCCCAGGATAGGCTCGCCACCGGTGGTGCGGGCCAGAATTTCGGCTTGCTTTCGAGCGGCAGAGAGGATGTAGGCGTCGATGTCAGGAAGGGCGGTCAGGCCGGTGTCGAACAGTGCAGCCGGAACAACCAGCGCGGTGCGATTGCGTCGCAGGACTTCGCCCCTGCCTCGCCGGACCAATTTCGCGAAAACTTCGGCAAGCCCGGAAAGGCGGTTCCGCTCGACGTACGGCGCATCCAGCAGTTTCGCCAGCGATTTGATGGGCGCGACGGTATCGCCCGGCGAGGCTGGAGCATTTTCCCGAATAGCGACCACAGCCAGACCGGCTTTGGACCGGCGGAAGGCGTCGGCCCATTCGGACGGGTCAAACTGCTCGGTTTTCAGGTCGCTGACGATCAGCAGCATTGTTTTCCGGCCTGTCGGCGGCGCTTTCGACAATGCGGCTTCGATGGCGGGAGTTACTCTGGTCGAACCGGAAGGACGGACTTTTTTCATCGCCTCTCGCAGCGCCGCGAAATCGCCGGGCTTCTCGCCGCTGTCATAAACCACTTCGGGGCGATCGGAAAAGGCGATGACCGTCAGCGTATCTCGTGCGGTTAGGTGGTCTTTGAGTGCGGCGACGGCTTCGGAGGCAAGGTCGAACTTTATCTGCACCGAGCCGCCCGAGGAGCGGGCAGTCGGCTGGGCCATCGAACCGGACTTATCCAGAAGCACTACCAGGTGCAGCGGACGACGCTCAAAAGGATTGGCCAGAAGCGGCAGGACCCGATTGAGCGGGTCTTCCCTATCGGACGGCTTTTCGTGCGGACCTGTACCGATAAGGGTCAATCCGCCCCCCGCGCGAACGTACCGGGCCAATGCCCGCCGCTGCGCCGACGAAAGCGCCGACCCCGTCGCGTCGGATACGATGACAGCGGAAAATCGGGCCAGTGCTGCGGCGTCATCCGGCATCGCGCCGTGAGAAATGAATGTAACTCGATGCCGGATTCCGCGAAGCACGGCTCCGGCATCCTTTCCGATACCGACGGCGGCGATGATCTGCCGGACCGGAAGAATCAATGTCGAAGCGGAATCATTTTCGGTGATAACCAC
>JAUVIQ010000094.1 GCA_030592655.1 Planctomycetales bacterium
AAGTTCGAGTTGTCGCGGCGGCTGCTCGGTCGGTTTTCGCATTTTTCCCCAGAAAACCCGCATCCGCTCGTACTGCTTATCGGTAATTTGAAGCAGTCTGACCTCTCCGTCGGGCGGTAGATTTCTGATGGCGCGTTTTTCGTGGACATCAAGATTTTCCCTGCTTGCACAGTGCCTAATATACACTGAATACTGCATCATTGTAAAGCCATCTTTGATAAGGGCCTTGCGAAAATTCGTATAGGCCTTTCTCGCGCCCGGCGTGTCGGTGGGCAGGTCAAACATTGCCAGCAGCCACATAAATCTGTATCCACTCAGTTCCATAATTTCGGCAGGTCCAGTTTCTTCTGCTCGCCGGCATAGCATCGAACCAGCGATGCGGTGGTCCGCTCCAATGCGACCAAGAGCGTACCTTTCAGGCCTGCGGCTTCGACTTCTTCAGTCAGCAGTGACAGAATTTCAACTTTTGACTGTCGGTTGATTTCATCGGTTCCGATGCCCCACAGTTCTTTGACCTTTCGGTCCACCAGCGGGCGAAGCGGTTCCAGCAAATCATCAGCGAGACAGAATGCGTTGTACTGATTGTGATGATGCAACCCCAGGGCCGGGTGCAGCCCGGCTCCACAAATCGCCCGCGCTACGGCTGCTCGAACAACCATGTATCCGTAGTTGAGCAGATTATTCGGCGGCTGGCCGTCGGGATTACGCCTGAATTCTTTCCCGAACAACGCAGGCCAATACCGTCTTGCGGCGTGTGCTTCGACGTTTGTCGGATCGCCGCTGCGAACAGCCGAGACCATCGCGAGCAGTCCCTGACGGGTTGGGCTGTCGGGTTCCAGCACACCGGCCTGGTGTTTGATCTTGGCTTGGACGATTTGTTTCCAGAGTTGCTTGCACAGAGGCACGGGCGCGTTTGCCTGCCACTTTACGCGCTTGGTTTGCAGCGAGTTATTCTGGTGGAGGAACAGCCCGGCAGGGTGATGGTCTTTACCACATGGGATGATCACCGCCCCGGCGGCAAGAACTTCGGCAAGCACTGAATGAGTATAGGTTGTGGTGGGCGCGTCGAGTATCAGCAGTCCAATGTCTTCGAGGGGAACTTTCCCGACGATCTGCCTGCCTCTGCGTATGCAGAGTGAGCCTTGTGATATGTACAGGTGATTACCTTCGCCTGAAATTTCGATTGTCCGTTTAATCATTGCACGGCAGGATTCGTCCCAGCGGATCGACCGTTACTTTTTTCGGTTTCCACGACTGGAACGTTTCCCAAATGGCGACCAGAAGCCTTGTTTTCTTTATTGCTTCTTCTTTATCGTCAGTTTTGGCCGTCGTGTGCAATCTGAGTGTTAAAAGTGGGGAACTTACGGAAGTATTCTGAATCCGGTAAAGTCGCCCAATATCAGGTTTTGGTGGGTTGTCCAATAGCACCATATCGTCGATACAAAGCGACATGACAAATTTTGATCCGTCGTCGAGATTTCGGTTGATGACTGGTTCTTTTCGTCGGAGTCGTTGATGCGTCTCGAATCTTGAGACGGCCCGTCCTGTCCATGTACCATCTTCCTTTTCGTAGATTTCGACGTGGTGGTTCTCGCCGGGCTTGACGAATTTTATCTCGCGTCCGTTTTCATCTTTCCTGATAGGAACCAGTGTTTTCTCAGTCCTCTCGATTCGGACCTTTTTGATTGGTACGCCGGAGGGCATACAAACTATCTTGTCGCCGAGTTTCTTGTTTTCCCTGTCGGCGTTCAGGACGGCCTGTTGGATAATTTCCCTGATTTTCAGGTCGCGGATTTCTTCGATCATTTTGGGCGTCAGTTTACCGACCGGGACTCGCAACACGGCGGATCCTTTAGTTTTTCCCGGCCCGTAGGCGGTGTCTTTATGCAGTTTCCCGGCGATTTTTCGTGCGGGACGGAATGAAACGTTGATGGCATTGACGGCCTTTTCAAGGTCATCGCGGAAATTTTCCCACGGCGGATCAAGCCTTGGCCTTTCGGGATTGTATTTGACGGTGGAGAGTTTTTGCAAGGCAGAGCGTGTGGTCATTGCGATAACGGCGGCATCGACTGCATGATGGCGATGGTCATCGCGGTTTTTCATATTAGGCGCGAGCGGGTTGAGAATGTCATTAAGTCCCCACTGGTGGCGCAACTCGCTGGTAGTCTGCCCCTTGACGCTGCGAACGTTGCACCCAAGCATACGCAGATAATCAATAGCCACTCGACTCATATAGCGTGTGTCGTTGAGTTGCCTCTCAGCGAATTTGTCCAGGTCGATTTCCTTCTGTGTGAACCTTCGCCGCTTGGGATATGGCAGAGGCCTGATGCGCTGCTGGATTTTTTCGTATAGTTCCGGGTCGCTGTTGTATGCCTCATACGGTGTTTTGTTACCTTTGCGGTCTCGATTTTCATCGGCATAGCAGAGTGTTTTGTTCATGTACGAATCGTCAAGCGTTCGCGAGTAGGGCAGGATATGTTCGATTTGAACTTCCCCGCTGACAAGTTGGGCCTTTGAGATGATTCGTCCGGTATAAACGCATATTCCATCGCATTCTTCCCATAGTTTGTATTTGATAATGTCGTCGCGCGAGGGGTTGGGGACGCCGAATTCCTGTATCAATCGCTCGCGTGCCTCTTCATTTTCCTTCCTATGTTTAAGATTATCGAAAAAGATGTCTTTACGCTTTTGAGCGGAATTTTTCATATCGCGGGCCAGTTCGACAACGATTTCTTTGGGTACGCCATATTTCCGAACGATGGCGTTGACGACTTTTCGCGTTTCGGAAAGCGCGCGGTGTACAAGAGGATTGGTCAGGTATTCGACCGCTTCGTCAATCGGCGGCAGTGAATCGCGCGTTTCAATTTTTTGCGTTAGTGCGTATCCGGCCTTTTCCTTGGCGTCGCTATAAATACATCCCGTTTCCAGAAACGGCATCATTTTGCGCATAGCCTTGATGGAGACGTTGAATCGTTTGGTTGGCAGACTGATTTTGAGTAAGTCCTCGACCTGTTTTTCGTCAAGTTTCCACTGTTCGACAGCAAGGGTGCGTAATTCGTCCTCATCTTCAATTTCCGCAAGGGCTGTGTAAATCTCCTCTCGCAATTCAGATGATGCGTCGTTGTACCATTTCTTAAGGGCCTTCCTTTGCAGAGCATTTTCAACTGGGTTGCCTTTGAGGTCTTTTCGCTTCGACTGGCTCTCAAGGTTGAAAGTTTGCCAATCAAAGAATTGCAGCAATTTGCGTATCTGATCGAAGGTGAGTTTGGTTTTCGGTGAAAGGGCGGCAACGAGTTTGGTCCGCTCGTCGGCATTCAAGGGTCGTTCTTCACCACCGGCATCGAGCACTCGCAACAAATTGATTTCCTGCAAAAGGCGGGATTGCTGACCTAGCCAGTGGGCCTTGGGGCATCGCTTTTCGCCTTCTTCCAGTTCGCATTCTCCAATCTTGTCTTTGTCCCATGTGATTGGCCGCTGGAAGAATATGGCGTGGTGGACCTCTTTCTTAAGGTCATCGGTTAACGTATTCGGATGAAACGCAGCCTGTGCATCCCATAGCAAAGCGAATTCGTGTTCGTACATAACGCGGAGCGTGTAGCGATTCCTGATACGGAGGGATTTGGTATCGGTGTGTCGGAAAGCATCATCGAGTTTGGCAAGATATTCTCCAAGTGTGCGACAGTCTGCTGCTTCGATTAGACCTTGTAGTTTGTCTGTTTCTTTTTTAACTTTGCCGTCTTCTTTTGACTTTTCCTGTTTGCGGTTGGATTTGAAACCACGGCGCTGGCAGAGGTGATAAAGAACGCGCCCGAATTCATACGGGGATAAGGATTCGTCCAGTCCCTTGGCGCGAAGTGGGTAGGGTTTGGCAGCCAACAGCGCAGACAGTTCGTCAATGTCTTTCGGGAACATACCGGCACTTTGCAAAATCTCGGCGAGTTGCTCTCGCCGTGAAGAGCGCCTTTGGTGCGTGCGGCGTTGCCCACGGGCCATCCTGCGGTCCTGACCGCGTGGCTTTTCCTTCTTTTGGTTGAGTTGGTCAAGACCTTCGGGAAACACTCTCGCGCCTGCGAATATCGACAAGTCGTTATCTAACGTTTCATCTTCCGGTGTGATCATTGCCCAGCCGACGGAATTACTGCCCAGGTCCAGTCCAAGAACGTATTCGGCCATATCCGATTCCCCTTATAAAAAAGGTCGAAAAAGTTGTTGACAAGTCGCGGCATTATACCAGATAATTCTGTGGGTGTAACCAACCCTGGTTCGGTTCTTTTCACACCAAGGTAATCGAACCGCAAGGCTGCCATCCTACTGGCAAGAATGCCTCCCTTCGGGGAGGTATTTTTTACACCGGGCCACCCGCCGGTGAGATATTGATGCAGAATCGGGCGGGATGGTTTAGAATCTTTCTCGATATGAAGGATGCGGATGCGATAGGTGAATTGTCGCCCAGCCTGGCCGGGCGGGTGTTGACGAGGGCGGCTGTGGTTGCTGCTGTGGTTATGGCGGTGGCTTTGGCCGTTCGGCCTATCGCCAGTTATGACGTCGGATACCACCTTGCCTACGGTGAACACTTCCTCGCTTGCCGCGAAATCGTTCAGACCAACCGCTTCGTCTATACCCGCATGGACCCGGAAAAACTTTCCGACCCCGCCAGCCTCGGGCCGGGCTGTCGATACGACAAAACCACCGGTACCTACCACTTTGTCAACGCCAACTGGCTCAGCCAGGTGATAATGTCAGCCGTCTGGCGGGCGGGCGGTTCGACGGGGCTTGGGATACTCCAGGCTGCGCTGATAGCGGCGATATTCCTGGCAGTCATTGCGACGATGCGCCGCGGCGGGGCGGGTTGGCGCTGGATTGCCCCGGCTGTCGTTTTGGTCGCGCTGGCGGGATATGAGCGGTTCAACATTCGCCCGGAAGTGTTCGGGTATCTGATATTGGCGCTGCAATGGTATCTGCTCGTCGGGTCAAGCGCCGTTATACCGAACGCCGCCGTACCGGTCGAAGATCTGCCTGGGCGGGCGACGGCTAAACGAACCTGGCGACGGGCGGCTGGCGTGATTGGGCTTCAGATACTTGCGGTCAATTTGCACAGTTATTTCATTCTTGGCCTGGCGCTGGTCGGTGCGATGTTTGCCGATGTTTTCCTGCGTTGGCTTTGGGCGCGGGCTGTTACACGTGCGGACACCAGGGACCTGATGGGGCCGCTTAAATGGTTCGGCATCACGTTGGCCGGTGTCGTGTTGGCCTGCCTGGTCAATCCGTGGTTCGTTCGCGGTGCGATCATGCCGATTCAGACGCTTCTGTTCATGGCCAGGCACAACATCGCAGGCGGTTCGCCCGAAGCCGGCCAGATTCACCCGTGGGCGGTGATAGGGGAGTTTTTCTCGCCGTTCGCCGAGGGCGTCCGTCAAACGCGCGTCATAACCGCATACTACGTCGTGCTTTGCGTTGCCGCTGCAAGCGGGGTGGTCGGGCTGATTCGCCGGCGGTGGGGGTGGGTGCTTGTGCTTGCGGGCATGACGGTTATTTCGACGCGGATGCGGCGGAATATCGCACCGGCTGCGATGATTATCGTTCCGCTGGCGATGATTATCCTGACGGATGGGTGGAACGCCCTGCGCGAAAAACTCCGCCTGAACAAACCCGCCAAGCCGTTGGCCGGACGGGCCGGCGTTGCTGTCGCGCTGGTTACCATTGCCGCTGCCGGGTGGTGGACAATTTCGGTGGCATCGAACCGGTTTTATTTCTCGGAGCGCAGACTCTGGCGGTTCGGGTGGGGCGTCTCGCGCATCACCGTTCCGCTCGAAGCCGCCAAGTGGATTGATACCCACAAACCGGCGGGGAAAATCTTCTGCGATTACGGCGTTTCCTCCAACCTGATGTATTTCACCGGCCCGCATCGGCAGGTTCCGATCCTGACCAATACGTGGGCATATCCGCCTTACGTGATGAAGTGGGTTTCCGATTGCACGAATGGACGCTGCGATTTCGAGCAGGCTGTGAGCGAATACGATATAGGCGTTGTCGTCCTGCGTCTGGCTCACGATACCGCACCGCTGATGAAGACGCTCGCCAAAAGCCCGGACTGGTCGGTGGTGGACATCGGCGTCAGCCACGTTGTCTTTCTCCGTCGTGGCGTGGCGAATGCGGACCTGGCAAAAAAACTGGGCATCACTAGAAAGAATTTCGACGTTTCCGGGCACATCAATCGCATAAGCAAGACCGACCCGCTGCCGGCCTGCGCCCTGAACAGCACGGCTACGTTGCTGTACCGGATGGATTGGGGCAGACACGCCATAACCGTCTGGCGAAAGTGCGTCGAACTTCAGCCGGATTACTACGAAGCGATAGGTAACCTCGGCATATGCCTTGCGTTGCGTGGGACCGGTAAGATGTTGCTCATGCAGGCGTATCAGCGCAGCGGCAAACCGTCCCAGGCTAACCGCGCCCGCAGCGAAGGTCTGTCCGATTGGGCGGAGGCTGAAGAATTGTTCAAAGACGCACTGAAGATTAATCCCGATTACGACGATGCCGCCCGAAATCTTCGCCTGCTGCACAACCAGATGGCCTCCTTCAGACGCGGCGTGATTATCGTCCCGCAAATGCAGTGAAACTGGACATACCCCTAATTCTTCGATAGGCTTGAGGCGTCTTTTGAAAGGTATCCGACAATGTATGAAGACGTCTATGGAAATGTAATCTCTTCTCTGGCGGCTGAAAACGACAAGCGTATCGTCCTGCTGGTGATGGACGGTGTGGGCGGTTGCGATAACGACGGGGCCGGTACGGCTCTGCAACAGGCGAAAACGCCGAACATGGACGCCCTGGCTGGGCGAAGCGCGCTTGGCCAACACAACCCGATTGCCACTGGAATCACCCCCGGCAGCGGGCCTGGGCATCTGTCGCTGTTCGGATACGACCCGCTCGTCTATCAGGTCGGGCGCGGCGTCCTCAGCGCGCTGGGAATAGAATTCCCGCTGGAGAAGACCGACGTAGCCGCCCGGCTGAACTTCTGCACCATCGACACCGATGGAAACATTACCGACCGCCGGGCGGGACGCATCGGCGACGACGTAAACAAGCGCGTCCTGGAGATACTTCGCCGGGAAATCAAACCGCCTGCCGGTGTCGAAGTCCTTTTCGAGACGGTGGCAGAGCATCGGGCATTGATGGTGCTTCGCGGCGAAGGGCTTGACGACGACATCGGCGATACCGACCCGCAGGCCGTCGGCGTCCCTGCGCTGTCGCCGGCCAGGAGGCCGCATGATAAATCCAAAACCGCGAAAATCGCCGAAGAGATAATCAACCAGGTCCGAAAAATCCTGGCCGACGAGCCGCAGGCCAATATGATCCTCGCTCGCGGGTTTGCGAAGTGGCCCGATTGGCCGACGTTCCCGCAACGGTACAAGTTGAACCCCGCAGCCGTTGCCGGTTATCCGATGTATCGCGGCGTATCCAGGCTGGTTGGAATCCCCGTCGTTTCCCAGCCGACGACGGCAGCCGACATCTGCGCCGAAGCCGCAGCGGCGATGAAGGAGCACACTTTCATCTTCGCCCATTTCAAGTACACCGACAAGACCGGCGAAGACGGCGACCTGCCCGGAAAAATCGAGAGAATAGAGGAGATGGACGCTGCCTTGCCGGCGCTGATGAAGGCCGACCCGGACGTGCTGATAATCACCGGCGACCACTCAACGCCGCCATCGCTCAAGGCCCACAGTTGGCATCCGGTTCCGATACTGATGAAGGCTCCGCACCTCCGTGGCGGCGGGCCTGGGCGGTTCGACGAAATCGCCTGCCGGAGCGGCGAGATCGGAACCATCACCGGAAAAGAACTCATGCCGCTGGCAATGGCCCACGCAGGAAAACTCGAAAAATTCGGCGCGTGATTGGTAGCGAGCAGGTTGGATTAATCCCGGCGGACGAGGTATTATTCACAATGTTGGGAATATCTGGAGATAACCGCCATGCATAATGAATTTACCGCCATCATCGAAAAGGACGGGGAGTGGTACATTGCATATTGTCCGGAGATACCCGGAGCGAACGGGCAGGGAAGGACAAAAGAGGAATGTCGGTCCAGTCTCGCCGAGGCGATTCGTTTGATCCTGGAGGATATGCACGATCTGGCGGTTGTGGCTGAACGCCGCGAGGAAAAAACCATCGATATGGAAGAAATAAAACGCCAGCTGGACCACAGCGTTGTCGGCGCGTAGTGAATTATGAGTGAAGAATTTCAACAATTACAGCGAGCAGCGAAGGAGTTGATTGAGGGCGACCGTCTGCTGGCAGGTGACGGTTTAGCGCCGGGCGCGTCGCTGCCTGAACCTCAACCCAAACCGGAAGGGCAGGTAAGTCCGCCCGCGACTTCTGCCGATGCCAAGCGTAAGGCCGCCGAACTGGAGGCCATTGACGCCAATGAGGTCAGTGGCTGCACAAAGTGTGGCCTGTGCAAGGGTCGCAACAAAACCGTTTTCGGCGAGGGCGACCCGGACGCCGACCTGTTCTTCATCGGCGAAGGCCCAGGCGCTGAAGAAGACAAGCAGGGCAGGCCCTTCGTAGGCAGGGCAGGCGAACTGTTGACGAAGATGATTACCGCGATGGGACTGACCCGCCAGGACGTGTTCATCGGCAACATCGTCAAATGCCGCCCGCCGGGAAACCGCGCCCCAATGGCCGATGAAGTCGATGCCTGTCTGGATTACCTCATCAGGCAACTGCGAATCATCCAGCCTAAGGTTATTGTTACATTGGGCAACCCCGCTACACACACCATGCTCAATACGACGGTCGGAATCACACGCCTCCGGGGGCAGTGGCAATCCCTGCCTATGCTTGATGCAGACCTGGCTGGGATAAAAGTCATGCCGACGTTCCATCCCGCCTTCGTGCTGCGACAATACACCCGCGACAATCGCCAAAAAGTCTGGTCGGACCTCCAGGAAGTCATGCGGGAACTATCCTGAACCAGGTTGATTGGTTGACTGGTTGACTGGTTGATTGGTTCATCTGTTTTTCTTTTCCAAGTCCCAAGTCCCTAATCCCTGGTCCCTTTTTTTACGACATACTCCCTATCTGTCAATGACAGTCTGGGTCATTTGGGCAAGATGGGCAATTACACTCCGATTATTTTCCACTTTTTTGAAAATTTGTTGTGCAAAGATAGGGAGGCTTGGTAAAATACGTAGAATGTACAGATTAAGTTGACTTTGAGTTTGGACGATTTTAATGTTGTGTGGTCGTGTGGTGTAGAAAAAGTGGCCGATACTCATTTTGGGAGGTTGAGCGCCACGTATTGAAGTTTATCAGGAGGTTTTTATGTCCACTTTACGGCATAAGAGTGTTTTCACAACAGGCGAAGTAGCAGAGATTTGCGGATTAAGCCAGCAAACGATTATTCGCTGTTTCGACAGCGGTCAGTTGGAGGGTTTTCGGGTTCCGGGAAGCAAGTTCCGGCGTATTCCACGCGACAAACTCAAGAAGTTCATGCGGGACCACAATATCCCCCTCGATTCGCTGGAGTCCGATAAGATTAAGGTGTTGGTGGTTGATGACGATCCCGACATTGTGGAATTGTTCATTGACGCTCTTTCGCGTGACGGGCGGTTTGAGACGCGCTCGGCAAGCACCGGTTTTGACGCCGGCGTCGAAGCCAACAAGTTTCGTCCCGATATCGTGGTTCTTGACTATCTGCTTCCGGATATTAACGGTAACGTCGTCTGCCGGACGATCCGCCAAAGCGACGACCTCCAGCACATCCGCATACTGATAATCTCCGGCGTGGTCAACAAGTCGGAGGTCGATGCTCTCCTCGAAGCCGGCGCTGACGACTTTATCAAAAAGCCGTTTAACATAGAGACGGTCATAAAGCGTATCGTGGAACTCGTTCAGGGCAAGGCGAAGAAATAGAGGGGTCGTGCGCGGATGTTTGACGCTTCCGATACAATGCGGCACGATCACTCCGGGTCGTTGCGGGGAAAGGTTCCCCCGCAGCAACTGGACCTGCTGATTCGTCGGATGAAATCGCTCCCTGCCTCGCCGTCCGTCGCCGCCGACGTGCTGGCCCTTACTGCTGAAGACGCCGATTTAAGGAAAATCGCATCGGCGGCGGCGTGCGATCCTTCCATTTCAATCCAATTATTGTCGCTGGCCTGTAATAAACAGCCGGAACGCCCGCATCAGAGCATCGCCCAAGCCGTTGAAACCCTCGGTATTTCCGGTGTTCGTTCTGCCGTTATCGGTATGAAGGTTTTCGCCCCGGCTGACGCAGGCGGGTTTGATTACGAAGAATTTCGCACCCATTGCGTAGCGGTGGCGTGTGCGTCTGAACTTCTCGCAGGCCTGTCGCGAGCCGGGTCGAGCGGGCGGAGCGGTGGGAAGATTTCTCCGTCATTGGCATATACCGTCGGCCTGCTGCACGACATCGGTAAAATCGTCCTTTATCGCTGTCTGCCGGGGACTTATCGACGTATCATTTCCGCCCTCGCCGACAGGAACGGAAACATCGCCCGTTTCGAGCGGGAAATAATCGGGACCGATCATACCCGCGCGGGACGCCGACTGGCCCAGCAGTTGTCCCTGCCGGCCTGCATAACCGAAGCCGTCTGGCTGCACCATCATCCGATTATCGCTATTCCGGCGACGCTTGAAATACCGTCTCTGGTTGCGATTGTCCAATTGGCTGACGTGATTGCCCGACGCAAACATCTTGGTTTCAGCGGTAATTATACGTTCGGCCATGACATCGAAGCGTTGGCGAACGGGGCTGGACTTTCCGGTGATGACGTCGCCGGCGTCGAGGATGAGGTAGTAGGGCGGCTTGAGGAGCGTATGTCCCTTGTCGGGTCGAAATCGCACAA
>JAUVIQ010000230.1 GCA_030592655.1 Planctomycetales bacterium
AATTCGGGGACACCATACTATTTTTTGTCTGTTTTATTTCAAATAAAACAGACAAAAAATAGTATGGTGTCCCCGAATTAAAATTACATCTGTGAAACAATCGTTACAGCGGCGCTGATTATCGCCAGGAGCCAAATGGCGATTTTGATCCGCCGGACGCTACGGTTCACCGAGGCCGGTCCGGTACCGCTGCGGTGAAGCCCGTCAAGATACTCCAATCTATCAGCGATTGAGCCGTGGCGGAAATTCCGTTGCGACGGGCTGATACCGTTCATCCTGGCTACTTTCATCAGTGCGCCGCTGAACAGCGCGACCCCTTCTGCCGACAGTTCCTCGCCAATGACGCCCGTGGCTGTCGCCGACGCAAACACATCCGCCTGACGCTCGAAGCGCCGGCTTAACATTCCGAAAAGCCACAACCACAACGCGACCGTAACGAGCACGGCGAGCAGTTCGACAATCGGCGTTGCGATGTCAAGCCGAGCGGCGAAGAATTCGACTATCCAACTTATCAGCAGTAGCAACGCCACTGAAAAGATGATCATATATGGAATATGGCGATGTACGACGTGCCCGGCCTCATGAGCGAAGACGGCCACGACGTCGTTATCGTCGAAATGCTCCAGCATCGCGTCGCTCATCAGTACATATCGCACGGGACGCACCATGCCAAGCACAGCGGCATTGACGATCACTGAGCCGGTGTCCCAGATAAGGATATTGCGACACGCGAGCCCGACCCGCTTGCTCAACTGTTCAAGGCGGTTTCGGAGCGGTCCTGCCGGTAGCGGGCGGGTTTTCCAGATTCGCACGATAATCACCGGCGCAGATAGAAAAATCCCGCCGATTGCGAACAGACCGACCGACGCCGCTATACCGGGACCAAGCACAGGTTCCGCCAGGTACAGCACATCCGTCACCAGGATAATCAGCCCGACCGGGACGGCTACGAAAAGCAAATTGCATCTGATGTTGAATATCAGGAATTTCCGGCGTGTCCACACCGCCCCGACCGTCTCACCGGCCATTGCCATTGATTGACTGTTCTGTTGCCTCATTGCCCGGTTCAGCGGATATATCGCCCACCAGAACGCCAGAAGCGCCGCGATAAAGGGCGCTATCGCCAGGGCTTTATCGACCAGCGGAACAGTTCCAGCCGGCAGCATCCGGCCAATCAGATCCGCCCACCCGATAAGCATCAGCGCTGCCAGACCGACGACCATGTACGCCTGCGTTATCGCCATCAGCCTGGCCGGTAATCGCCCCAGTTCGCCATTGCCGCGCATCAATCGCCGCAGCCCCAAAGACGCGCTGCCACGAGCCGCGGCATACACCGACCCGATGTAGCCGATAATACAAGCCACCACCGCCGGCCACGGCAACGCCACACGGAGGTCCGGCAGCCCCATAAGCGCCATCGCCACAACAAATCCCGCTATAACTATAATCTGCATGATGTTTCTTTATATCGAATGTTCTTCGTTCTGATATTTCACTGTGTCCTTTGCTCCGGCTTCGGCGAAACCGGCGAGGCGGATTCGGCAGGCGTCGCATCGGCCACAGGCGGAGCCGTCGTCGGCAGGGTCGTAACAGCTGTGCGTCAGCGAATAATCCACGCCTAACGCCAAACCCGTTCGGATTATTTGTCCCTTGGTCATCTCCAGCAGCGGCGCGCGGATGCGAAACTCGCCCTTACCTTCGACGGCAGCGGCTGTGGCGAGATTCGCCACCACCTCAAATGCCCGGATAAACTCGCTGCGACAATCAGGATAGCCGCTGTAATCGACCGCGTTGACGCCGATGAAAATGTCGAACGCGCCGATAACCTCGGCATAACCCAACGCGACCGAAAGGAAAATCGTGTTCCGCGCCGGAACGTAAGTGATGGGAATTTTTGATTGCGGATTGCGAATTGCGGATTGCGGATTCCAGTCCTTCGGGACATCAATGTTATCTGTCAATGCGCTGTGGCCGAAACCGGCTTCGGCTGACAGGTCGAGTTTCACGATTCGATGCTCGACGGCTCCGAGCGCCTCGGCGATTCGACCGGCCGATGCAAGTTCAAACCGATGCCGCTGACCATAATCAAACGAAAGCGCATGGCAGGCGAACCGGTCCCGTCTGGCCAGCGCCAAAGTCGTAGCCGAGTCCAGCCCGCCCGAAAGCAGCACCACCGCCGATTTTTCATTCGCGTCCGGCATCCTCTACACGTTACACGCCTTTGCTTTTTCGTGCAATCAGTGTAACCTGTATCGCACTATGCCTGACATTGAAACATTCGACAATCCGCATCCGCAGCGCGATTATGTCATCAAACACGTCGCGCCGGAATTCACCTCCGTTTGCCCGAAAACTCACCAACCGGACTTCGGCACAATCGAGGTCGAATACGTTGCCGACAAACTCTGCATCGAGCTGAAGAGCCTCAAGTATTACCTTCAGGGCTACCGCGACGTGGGCGTCTTCTACGAGGATGTAATCAATCGCATCCTGGACGACCTGGTTGCGGCCTGCAAGCCGCGCTGGATGAAGGTAACGGGCAAGTTCACTCCTCGAGGCGGTATTCACAGCATCATCACAGCGGAATATAAAGGACGGTGAATCGAAATGAACGAGGAATGGAAAATCGACGTCTCGCCTCGCTTGCGGCGGTTGCCACCCTATCTTTTTGGTCGGCTTAACGCGCTTCGCCATTCCAAGCGGGTCGCCGGCGTGGACATTATTGATCTGGGGATGGGTAATCCCGCCGATCCTCCTCCGCCTCATGTTATCGAGAAGCTTTGCGAGGCAGCCGGTAATCCGCGCAGCCACGGGTACAGCGCCTCGAGCGGCATTCCCAACCTTCGCCGCGAGGTCGCCCGTCTCTACGAGCGGCTTTACGACGTCAGGCTCGACCCCGACAGCGAGGTAATCGCCGTCATCGGTTCTAAGGAAGGTTTTTCGCATTTGTGCCTTGCGTTGCTTGGTCCGGGGGACACCGTTATCGTGGGCGATCCGTACTTTCCCATTCACGTTTATTCCGTCGCGCTGGCTGAAGCAAACGTAATCAACGTCCCGCTCGGTAACGACGAAGTCTTCCTCCAGCGTGTCGCCGATGTCGTCGAACATCTCTACCCGCGCCCGAAGTGCCTGATCCTGAATTACCCGCATAATCCCACCGCGATGACTGTTGATGGTGTGGAGTTTTTCGAGGCTGTGGTCGATCTGGCGAGGCGGAGCGGTATTATGGTAATCCACGATTTCGCTTACGGGCGCACCTGCTTCGACGGGTACACCGCCCCGTCCTTCCTCCAGGCCGGCGGCGCCAAAGACGTCGGCGTGGAGTTTATCACGATGTCCAAGCCTTACAATATGGCCGGCTGGCGAATCGGTTTCTGCGTCGGAAACGCCGAGATGATCCGCGCTCTTGCCACTATCAAAGGCTACTATGATTACGGAATTTTCACGCCGATTCAGGTCGCCGGTATCCTGGCGTTGCAGACCGGCGAGGAGGCCGTCGCCGGCCAGGCGCAGACCTATCAGCAGCGGCGCGACGTGGTGGTGGCGGGCTTGCGCCGGGTCGGGTGGGAAGTTGAGAACCCACGCGCCGGAATGTTCGTCTGGGCCCGCGTACCGGAGAAACACCTGGCCGGGCAAGGCACGATCGACTTCGCCATGCGGCTGATGACGGATGCCGAGGTCGCCATCGCGCCGGGTAGGGCATTCGGCGAGAACGGCGAAGGGTACGTCCGCATTGCGCTGGTCGAAAACGAACTCCGCCTCAAACAGGCAATCCGCCAGATCGACCGTGCCCTCAACAAGGGTGTCAAAGCCCCATCTGCCGCTAAACACAACAGTTAAACCGGAAATGAAAAGATATTTCACAGAAATCTTCATTTTCCCCGCCTTGGGCGTCGTCGCGCTGCTAGCGGTATTGACAGCCATCAGCGTTTTGCGTGTCCGTTGCGAGTCTGCAGTGCCGGTGCGTTTGTCGAGTCAGCCGGCAGGCATAATGGGCACGGAGTGCGAGTTGGCGGCCGTTGCTCCCAAGGCCCAGGCATCGCAGGCGTTGGCAGCGGCTGAAGACGCTTTGCGCAACGTCGAATCGCTTATGAGCGTTCACATTGATGCGACCGAACTGTCCCGCTTTAACGCAGGGGGCAAAGGCGAGTACCGGTTTTCGCCGGAGTTGATGAAGGTCTTCTTGGCCGCTGGGGAATTCCACAAGCAGACCGATGGGGCGTTTGACGTTACCTGTTATCCGCTGATTCGGCTCTGGAAAAGGTGCAAAGCCGATGGCCGATTGCCGAGCGAAGGCGAAATTGCCAAAGCCAGAAAGTTGGTCGGGATGAAGCATTTGCGAATCGGCTCCGACGGTGTAACGAAA
>JAUVIQ010000064.1 GCA_030592655.1 Planctomycetales bacterium
ACGTGGCGTCAGCATGAACGGTTATCTCCTTATAGGGAATAGGTCATAGGTTATAGGGAATAGGGAAAAATGGGAAACGGAACAAAACAACCCTACGACCTACACTCTATGACCTACGACCTTTCTGTCATTTTTTCGCCCCGCAGCATTTTTTATACTTTTTACCGGAGCCGCAGGGGCAGGGGTCGTTTCTACCGGGTTGGTCGGACGATGTCAGTTTGTATTTGTCCGGGTCCTTCTCGCGTTCCGCCTTCGCCTTGGCGAGGATTTCATCCTCGGCTTCGATGTCCTCGGTACTTCGTTGCTTTCGGGACAGGTCGTCGAGTTTTTTCTTGTCCTTGCGTTTGGTGTACCTATCTTCGATTGGGTCATGTGCCATTATTGGTTTCTCCCGCAGCATTTTTTGAATTTTTTCCCGCTGCCGCAGGGGCAGGGGTCGTTTCGCCCGACCTTGGGCTGGTTACGGACGATGGTTTGAATCTTCTGCGCCTCTGCCGCTGCCTGCTGATCGGCCATATCGCGTGCGAGGTCGTCGTATCCGCTGAGTTGGTCGTGTACCAGTTGCGAAACCTGATAGACGCTTTCCATCTCGGCTTCAGCGCCGAGTTGGGCCTTGAAAACAATGTCCGTAACCTTGTTCCGCACGGCCGAAAGCATTTCGTCGAACTGGCGGAAACCCTCTCGCTTATAGACGATTCTCGGGTCCTGCTCGGCGTAACTTCGAAGCCCGACACCGCTGCGAAGATGATCCATCGCCAGGAGATGATCTTTCCATGAAGTATCGTATATTTGCAGCAGGACGAAGCGTTCCAGTTCGGTCAGTTCGCGTCGCAGAAAGGCTCTTCCAGCCTGAGTCAGAGCCGCTTCGACGTCACCGGCCAATTCGTCGGCGGAAATGTCCGTGTCGAAGCGTTTTTTGCACCATTCGATTATTTCGGGAATCTTTTCCGTCCCGTTCAAGCCTGCCAGGAACGCATTGACGGTCTGCTCAAGTTTGTCGCCTGTGAAGAAACCTTCTGCCAGGGCGACAAGGTCATCAAGCAACTGGTCAATGGACTTATCGGAGAGTTTTTCGGGGTCCCATCCGGCAACGAATTTACGATTTGCCCAGTCGCACAGGGCCGTGAGGGCATAGATGTTTTCAGCGCCTGACTGTCCGACCGTTATATCTATGGCGTATCGGCAGGGGTACTCGATCTCGCGTCGGAGATACGCGCCTTCGACGGCGCGGGCGATTTTTTGCTCTGCCTCCCGTAGATCGTTTTCCGGTAATTCAGCCGGCGGGATTTCCAGTCCGAACTTGCTTCGCGCCGATTCAGCCAAAGCCTGAACCGCAAAACCGTCAGCCAGGAATTGCTGAAGCCCCGTCAGGTCAATCGACTCTATATGAGCGGCGGCGGCTTCGGCGAGGGTCTGTTCCATTTCGGGCGGGTCCATCCGCCGAAGTTGGTTCTGTGGAAGATTGACCTTGAATCGGCTCATCGCCCATGACGACAACCCGCGCAGGTCCCATTCCTTCGGGTCGAGTTCCTCGTCGGCGTATTCGCCGATGGTTACGTTTATGACGTTGGTTGCTTCCTCTGCCGCCCTGTTGCGAAGATCGGCTTCGAGTGCGGGGAAATCCTCGACGGTCTCGCCGCGAATCTGGTCGGGTCTGAGATTCAGTTCCAGGTTGTGGCGGACCCATTCCGCCATACATCGCTGGGGATAATCGCCGGAGAGGTAATCGGCCACCGAGTCGCCGATCGTCTCGTCTATCATTTCGCGGATGATGTTTTCGATGTCCTCACCGGCGAGTATCTGTTGTCGGCGCGAGTAGAAATACCGACGCTGATGGTCCATCACCTCGTCATATTCCAGCAGGTTCTTTCGGATATCGAAGTTGCGCTGTTCGACTTTCTTCTGTGCCCGCTCGATGCCTTTGCTGATTTTTTTGTGTTCGATCGGTTCGCCTTCCTGCAGGCCGAGCCAACCGAGAACTTTGAGAGTCCATTCACCGGCAAAGATAGCCAGCAGGTCGTCGCGTAATGACAGGAAGAACCGGCTGGAACCGGGGTCGCCCTGGCGGCCCGACCGACCTCGCAACTGGTTGTCGATCCGCCGGGCCTCGTGGCGTTCGGTCGCTACGATGTGCAGGCCACAGGGCACGTCGGCCCGACAGTCGCTCCTGCCCCGCCGGGGGAAGGACGGGTCGATCTTCGGCTTGAAACAGTGTGCGCACTTCGTAGCAGCGTCGTATTCCGGGCAGTGGATACAGCACTTGGCCAATCCGGGCGGGAATAAATCCTGCGGCTTGACGCCCAGTTCAGCCAGTTTCTCATCCGAGGGAACTTTGCACGTATCGAGCACGACGCCGGAGCCAAGTTTGATGTCCGTACCGCGACCGGCCATATTCGTCGCAATCGTTACGTTTCCGACCATCTCTTTCGAGCCGCGTTTCAGCGGACTTTGCATACCCGCCAGCATGACGATCTCGGCTTCGCGTGCGGCGTTTTCAGGGCGGGCGTTGAGAACCTCGTGCGTGATACCGTAAGAGCGAGTCAGCATCTCGCTGAGATAATCGGATTTTTCGATGCTCGTCGTACCGACCAGTACAGGCCGACCCGCCTTGGAGTAGGTGTTAATCTCCTCGACCAGCGCGTTGTATTTCTCCTCGACCGTTCCGTAAATAAGGTCGTTATAATCCATGCGGTTGACGGGGCGGTGCGTCGGGACGCAGATCACGTCGAGTTTATAAATCTTCATAAACTCTTCCGCCTCCGTCATGGCCGTACCGGTCATACCGGCGAGTTTCCCGTAAAGTTTGAAGAAGTTCTGGAGCGTGATGGTCGCGAGCGTCTGGTTTTCCTCTTTGACGGGGACACGTTCCTTTGCCTCAACGGCCTGGTGAAGCCCGTCCGACCACTGCCGCCCCTCCATGAGGCGCCCGGTGAACTCATCGACGATGATGACATCCCCGCTCTGGACGACGTAATCCTTATCGCGTTCATATACGACGTGGGCGCGAAGCGACTGGTCCATCAGGTGAGGCCATTCCATATTGGCGCCGACATAGAAACTTCCCACCCCAGCCACATCCTGTGCGGCGCTGACGCCTTCATGGGTCAGGTGTGCGGATTTCTTGTCCAGTTCGACCTCGTAATATTTCGTCAGTCCGGCGAGTTCATCCTCCGCCCTGCCGAGGTCGGCGCGGGCCTTTTCCAGTTTCCCGGATGCCGATTTTTTCTTCTCGCCGCCGGTTTTAGCGTGTTCGCCCTCAATCGCCCTGACGGACCTTTTCATGTTATCGAGGCGCTGGTTCGCCTGTTTGTAAGAGCGGTGGCGTTTGATTATTTCCCTGATTACGCCGTCGGCCTTGCTGTAGCGCCCCACGTCGCCATAGGCCGGTCCTGAAATAATCAGCGGCGTCCGCGCCTCGTCGATCAGGATATTGTCAACCTCATCGACGATTGCGTAATCGCGGACACCCTGGACCTGCTCGGCTACCGACATCTTCATATTGTCGCGGAGGTAGTCGAATCCGAACTCGCTGTTGGTTCCGTAGATTACGTTACAGGCGTATTGCTCCTGACGCTCGGCGCTGTCCATCGGCTGCTGGATCGCGCCGACCCGCATGCCGAGCATCTCGAAAATCGGCGAGGCGAAGTCGCAGTCGCGCTGGACGAGGTAATCGTTGACGGTTACGATGTGGACCTTCTTACCGCCCAGAACCGCCATATAAACAGCCGGGTAACACGCGATGGTCTTGCCTTCGCCGGTGGCTTCTTCTGCGATTGCCCCATCGTGGAGGACCTGGCCTGCCACAAATTGCACATCGAACTGACGGTGATTCCTCGCCAACCAGGATGCCATTCGCACAGCCGAAAATGCCTCGGGAAGTATGTCTTCGGGAGACTCGCCTTCGGCCAGCCGGCGGTGGAAATCGTTGCTCTTTCCGCTAAGCCAGTCCTTCGCCGCTATCGGAACGACTTCCAGCGACTTGGCCATTTGGACCAGTTCGTCCGCATCGACCTTCCCGTCCATCGAGCCAGCCGCCTGGCGAACGAGGGCATAATACTCATCTTCAAACTTCCGCCCAGCCACGTTAATCCGCTCGCGGACAACGTTCATCCGCGCGCGGACCATCCGCTCGTTCCGGGAACCGCCAAGCAACTTCACGAATGTCTTGCCTATCGTAGAAAACATCAGCGCCCATTTCGTCCAAAGAGCATCTTCAATTCCGCACAGTATCGCATCTTGTATCCAGCGGCGTCAAGCGACTCGAACTTGCCAACGGCTACGCATGCACGTACGATGCTCGTTTCGAGAACGTTACAAAGGACAGATCGAATCGAGGTGAGGCTATGAAAATCTATATCAGTGCTGATATCGAAGGGGTTACTGGAACGGCGCACTGGGACGAAACAGTGAAGGAAAAGCCCGACTATCGCGAGTTCCAGGAGCAAATGACCGACGAAGTCGCAGCCGCTTGTGAGGGGTCGCTGAACGCCGGCGCTACCGAGATTCTCGTGAGAGACGCACACGATACAGCCAGGAATATCATAGCATCAAAACTCCCCGAACAGGCAAGGTTGGTCCGAGGCTGGGCGGAGCATCCGTTATTCATGGTCGATCATCTCGATAAAACCTTAGATGCCGTCATCATGATCGGATACCATTCCCCCGCCGGTATGGACACCAATCCGCTGGCCCATACCATGTCCGGACAGGTTGAATATATCAGAATCAACGGAACGCTAGCCTCCGAATTTCTCTTGTACGCATATGCGGCTGCGATGTTCGGCGTTCCCGTCGTCTTCGTCTCCGGCGACGAGGGACTGTGCCGAGAAGTAACCTCCTTCAACAAGACGATTCAGACAGTCGCGGTCAAGCAGGGCGTCGGCGGGTCAGTCGTCAGTATTCACCCGCAATTGGCAGTCAAGCAAATAAAGGCCGGCGTGGAATCGGCACTGAAGGCGGACCTTACATTATACAAGATGCAATTACCGAAAGAGTTCCGCGTAGAGATTTCCTTCAAGAAGCACGAAAAGGCCTACAAGGCATCTCATTATCCCGGCGTGTCGCTGTCTTCGGCGAATGTTGTTTCATTCGAAAACAGCGATTACTTCGAGGTCCTGCGAACGTTCATGTTCATCCTGTAAGCAGCCGGGAGCCTACTGCTTCGCAGCGCGCCGCCTGCGCTTCAGCAGCGCAATCCCGCCCAATCCGAGCAGTACAAACGAGGCCGGCTCAGGCACGTACTTGACCAGGTAGGCATCATAGCCGCCGGCGTTTGTCCCGCCGAGGTCGCCGCCGGTCTCGCCTGAGATATAGACGCCGGAGCCGTCCACCGCGACGTAATTCCACCGTTCCCCATCCTCTGTACCGAACTGTACAATCCACATCTGGTTCCCTAATCCGTCGTACTTGGCCAGAAAGGCGTCATCGTTACCGGCGTTGGTCCCGCCGAGGTCGCCCTCGGTACAGCCCGTAACATAGACGTCGCCGGAGCCGTCCACCACGACTGAATCGATACCGTCGTGGTCCATGTTGGGAACGCCTGTGCCGATTTGTCTGGTCCACTGGAGGTTGCCGGATGTGTCGTACTTGGCCAGGAAGGCGTCAAAACCGCCCTCGTTTGTTCCGTCGAGGTCGCCTGTGGTCAATCCCGCGATATAGACGCCGGAGCCGTCCACCGCAACGGACTTGCCCGCGTCGTAGTCGGTCGTGCCGAGTAGTCTCGTCCACTGGTGAACCCCGGATTCGTCATACTTTGTCAGGAAGGCATCGTTGTTGTAGTTGCCGGCGTTCGTCTGGCCGTTGAGGTCGCCGCCGGTCTCGCCCGTGATATAGACGCTGGAACCGCCCACCGCGACGGAATGGCCCTTGTCCGAGGCGCTTGTGCCGAATTGTCTCGTCCACTGGAGGACGCCGGAGTCGTTATACTTGGCCAGGAAGGCATCGCCAAGTCCCGCTTGGGTCCCCCCGTTGAGGCTTCCGCCGGTCTGGCCTGTGATGTAGATGCCGGATGCGTTCACCGCGACGGAATTGCCCTCCTCACAGACGTTCGTACCGAATTGGCGTGTCCATAAGGGGTTGCCGGACACGTCATACTTACTAAGGAAGACATCCTCGCCGCCCGCGCTGGTCCCGTGGAGGGTTCCGCCGGTATGACCCGTGATATAGACGCCGGAGCCGTTCACAGCGACGGAATTGCTTATGTCCAAGGCGCTCGTGCCGAGTTGTCTCGTCCACAGGCGGGTACCGGCGTTGTTGTACTTGACCAGGAAGGCATCCTCTAAACCCGCGTTGGTTCCGACAAGGCTGCCCCAGGTCTCGCCCGTGATATAGACGCCGCCGAAGGAATCCACCGCAACGGATTTACTCTCGTCGTTGCTGGTGGTACCGCACTGTTGCGCCCAGTCCTGCACATAGGGCGCCTCGGCCCGGGCCACGCCCGCACCGGCGGCGATAACGACCAACAACGTAATGATACAAACTGACAACCCAACAATTCTTCTTGCGTTCATCTACTTTTTCCTCCTTCTTTCATTGTCGGAGAGAAGCCTCCGAAACTGCGCAAAACACGAGCCATTCACTCTTTGCACGCTTTTTCCTAAAACGGAGCTCAAGCGGAAATTACGAGCAACACTATTATAGCACAGGCGGCGATTCCATCAAGGATTTTTACCATTTTCCCCCTCCGGTTTCTTGCGGCGTGGGCTCTCAAGTTAACTGATTATGCCGAAAGATTGGCCTTGCAAATCTTTCCCTGATGTGCGAGAATGGGGTTGGTTGATAAGGGAGTTTCACCATGTCGTCTGCGTGCGGTCAGGACCTTGGCCAATTGAAGAAGGTGGCTGAACTCGAAGCCTCGCTGCTCGTATGCGTAGAGGCAGCGGTCGATGAACTCCGACACATCGAATGTCTCGACGAAGAACAGCACGCCGAGATCTACGCCATTCTCGATGCGATGAAACACGACGGCCTCTCTCACGTCTCAGTCATTCACGCTCTTGCCGAAGGTCCGTCCCAGGAGACTTGCCATGCCTGAACGAGTGATTCTTCGAGAACACTTCAACGATATGCTCCAGACCGTTTCCGCCGCCGCCGACGAATACAACCAACTCGCCTCATCGGCGACAGAACCGTCCCAACGGGACCAACTACGCAGACTCACGCGAGATAAATCCCGACACGTGGAACTGACCGAACGATTACTCGAAATCCTCGACGAGTGAGGCTGAAATGGCCAAATACCAACTCGGAGTAATCGGCGCGGGCAACATGGCAGAAGCCCTGATGCGAGGGGTTCTGTCAGCCAATCTGATCGATCACAATTCCGTGGTAGTTTCCGACCCGCAGTTCTCGCGCCGACAGCATTTTACGCGTGAACTGGGGATCACCACCGAAACCGATAACAGCATCCCCGCCCAATGTCCGCGAATCATCCTAGCGGTCAAGCCGCAAATAATGGGCGAGGTCCTCGAAGGCATTGCCGAGGCCGTCAATCCCGATGCCACAATCGTCAGTATCGCAGCCGGTATCCGAGCACAATTTATCTTCGAGAGGCTTGGCGGCAAAGGCAGGATCGTCCGCGTCATGCCTAATACGCCCATGCTGGTCGGAGCCGGCATAAGCGCCGTTGCAGCCGGGCCTGACGCAACCGAAGCGGACCTGGCGTGGACGGAAAAACTCTTCGCTGCCTGCGGAAAAACAGTCCGCGTCGTCGAAGAACTGATCGACGCTGTTATCGCCGTCAGCGGGTCCGGGCCGGCGTATTTCTTCTACCTTATCGAAGCAATGATCGCCGCCGGCGTGAAGGAGGGACTCGACCGCGACCTGGCTACGAACCTGGCGATCCAGACCTGTCGCGGAGCCGGTGAACTCCTGACCCGCACCGGCGAACCGCCCGAAGTCCTGCGGGCAAGAGTTACAAGCCCCGGCGGGACGACCCAGGCAGCCATCGAATCAATGGATTCAGCCGGTGTCCGAGACGCCCTCGTCGCCGCCTTCGGCAAAGCCGCCCAACGATCACGCGAATTGGAAAAATAAGACCGCTACCAGATATTTATTTCTGGTCGAGCATCTCCAATGCCGGCATGGGCTTTCCTTCGAGGAACGTCAGTGACGCCCCCCCACCGGTGGAGACGTGAGTCATCCTCTCGGCCAGACCCATCTGGTCAACGGCAGTGGCTGAATCACCGCCACCGATGACGCTGACCGTTCCGGCGTCTGTGGCCTGGGCGACGGCTTCGGCGATTGCCTTTGTCCCGGCTGCGTAGTCGGGCTTCTCGAACACGCCCATCGGACCGTTCCAGACGACTGTTTTCGCGCCGGCGATTATCTCGCTGAATTTTCTAATCGTATCCGGGCCTATGTCCATGCCCTGCAAATCATCAGCCATGCCAAGCCCGTCGGTCGTCTGCGGTTTTCCGGTGGCGAAATCGTCCGTAACGATATTATCTTCCGGCAGGACGATTTTGTCCCCCGCCCGCGCCAGCAGGTCCTTCATCGCCTCGACATGGTCTTCTTCGACGAGACTTTTTCCGACCGATACGCCCTGACTTTTGAGCAGCGTGTAAGCCATTGCCCCGCCGATGATTATCCGGTCAACCTTCTCAAGCAGCGTGGAAATGAGTTTGATTTTATCGGAAACCTTCACCCCGCCGAGGATGGCGACGAACGGTCTGCCGGGGTTGGAAAGGGCCTTGTCGAGGTATTGAATTTCCTTCTCGACGAGGAAGCCCGCCACCGCCGGTCCGCCCTTGGCTTGGATTATCTTTCCGGCACCGTACATGCTGGCGTGCTTGCGATGGCAAGTACCGAAGGCGTCGTTGACATAGACCTCTCCCAATCGTCCCAGCGCCTGGACGAACCCGTAAAGCGTCTCTCTCTGATCGAACGTGAGTTGGCCGTCTGGGTTCTTCTTGGCCTTGTCGGGCATGGTCTCGCCGGGGCAAAAGCGGACGTTCTCCAGCAGGACGACATTTCCCGGCTTCATTGCCGCGACGAGTTCTTCCGTTCCAGGCCCGACGACTTCCGGCGGACCCAGCGTTACGGGCCTGTCCAGCAGTTCAGCCAGGCGATCAGCAACGGGCTTAAGAGATAACTCAGCCTGGAAGCCTTCGCCCTTAGGCCGGCCTAGATGACTCATCAAAATCAGCGATCCCCCGCCGTCGAGGACGTATTTGATGCTGGGCAAGGCCGCGACGATACGCTTATCGTTCGTAACCTTCCCATTGTCCAGCGGGACATTAAAATCCACCCGCATCAGCACCTTCTTACCCGCAACGTCAATATCCGCAATTGTCTTGGTCGCCATTCTTTAATCCTTGTAAGGTTTTCGCAAAATCATACTGTGGTTTATTGAGCATACTATCAGCAAATGCTACTCACTTTTCAAGCGTTGAAAAAAGCCCAGGGATTCGAATCCCTGGGCTTCTTCTTTTCGGTATTGAATTCTTACAGCGACGCTAACTTTTCGATCAGGTCTGCCGACCGGCAGGAGTAGCCCCACTCGTTGTCGTACCACATGGTAACCTTTACCATGTCGCCGTCCATTACCATCGTGTTGTTCGAGTCAAAGAGCGAACTGTGCGGGTTGTGGACAACGTCGCTGGAGACTATCGGGTCGGTAACGTACTCGACAATGTTTTTCATAGGCCCGGCAGCGGCTTCGCGGATAGATTCGTTAATCTCTTCGATACTGGTCTTTTTGGAGACCATTATGGTCAGGTCGGTTATCGAGCCGACCGGAACCGGTACGCGAAGCGCAAAGCCGTCGAGTTTTCCGTTCAATTCCGGCAAGACCTTACCAACGGCGACAGCCGCTCCGGTAGTCGTCGGAATGATGTTAATCGCCGCCGCCCGCGCGCGGGCCTTGTCGCTGTGAATGAGGTCAAGCAGACGCTGGTCGGAAGTGTACCCGTGGCAGGTCGTCATCATGCCTTTGACGATGCCGAACTGCTCGTGCAGGATTTTCGCCACCGGCGCCAGTGAGTTTGTCGTGCAGGACGCATTCGAGACGCACTTTGTATCGGCTGTAAGCAACTGGTCATTGACGCCCAGGACGATAGTGGCTGCGTCGCCCTTGGCCGGCGCGGAAATGACGACCTTGTTAGCGCCGGCGTCGAGGTGGCTGTCATAGCCGGTCTTGTCAGCCGTCTGGTTGGCGCGGAAAATACCAGTCGATTCCAGTGCAACATCTACGCCCGTATCGCCCCACGGTAAATCGGCGGGGCTACGTTCGGAGAGGACCTTTATCTCTTTGCCGTTGACGACAATCGCGTCCTGCCTGGCGACGACCTTGCCGGGAAAGCGTCCCTGCGTCGAATCGTACCGCAGCAGATACGCCAGCATATCGGCGTCGGCCAAGTCGTTGACCGCAACCACATCAAACCGCTCCGGCTCTTCCGCCATCGCGCGAAATACAAGCCGACCGATACGACCAAATCCGTTGATACCAACCTTTACAGACATTTTATTGCTCCTTCAAAGTTTTCATTGATGAAAAGGTTTTTGACAAAAATGCTCAAACCCCAGCCGAGGGGAGGCTATCGGCGTCAATTCGCCATGTCAAGGTAAAACATCGTTATGTTTGGAAGGTAAAACGTTGCGTTGTTGGAATTGGTTGGTATAAATAGGCGAACGCTTTATTCTCGGAGAGGTGCCGGAGCGGCCGATCGGGCGGCACTGGAAATGCCGTGTGCCTTAGGGTACCGTGGGTTCGAATCCCACCCTCTCCGTTAAAAACAGACGAAAATAAGAATGGCCACCTATTTGGGCCAGCGAAATAGGTGGCTGTCCCTAATATACGGATTCGCACCGGTCTGTCGGCTTGCCTTACTCACTGGATAAGATTGTTCCGCAGATTAATTATAAAGTCCTGAACGTTTGTCAGTATCGGAACTACCTGGGTTGAGCCGCGGTTGGCGAGTTTGTCGGCGCTGAACTCCGACATATCGACAATATAGAAATAAACCGGCCTGACCGTTCCGTCGGCCAGCACCCGATAATTCGGAATCATGTTCCCGAAGGCAATCGAGTGCAGTTGTGTCGCCAGCGATAAGACAGTCGTAGCCTTTCGGGCATGGGCGCGCATCGCGTCCTGGGCGTCGTAGTTGTTGGCTATCACTTCCGGCATCGGACCGTCGTCGCGGATCGATCCTGCCAGTACATACGGTACGTCGCATTTCTCGCAGGCGCAGATGATCCCGTCGTTCAGTCCCAACTCGTCGATAGTCTTGCGTATCGAACCGATGGACCGGACGGCGTTGAGTATGTCAAGATGATGGTAATGCCCTTGTGTCCGGTGCTCCTGTGTATAGATGTCCTGCCCCAGTCCGGTGCGGAATTTTGCAGCCTCCAGGTCGTGCGTCGCCAAGGCGTTGCCCGCCAGTAATGCGTGGCAGTAGCCTTCCTCAATCAATCCCTGCATCGCGTCCCGGCTGTCCTTGTCGAAAGCAACGGCTGGACCAAGAACCCAGACAATGTAGCCATGTTTCCGATCATGTCGCAACAGATCGTACAGATCGTCATAACTGCGTGAAAAAGGCGTCTCCCGCGTTCCGCGCGTGCGGAAGGCGAACTTGTCGCCGTTTGACGCCCCAGTCGAGGATTCAAACCCGTCGATATGGACGAAAATCCCCTCCTGACCGTCCTCCGTCCGTCCGACAACGACCGAATCGCCTTTCTTAAGCCGACGAGGCTCGACAACCTCAAGATTTTCCCCCTTCAACACCAGCGTACAATCCATCCTGCTCTCTTCGGCAAGGATCCACTTGCCGCCGACGCGGACATACTCGGGATGATTGGATGTAACATGGAAATTATCCGGTGCAACACCATCTGCCGGTGCGGCTTCGACCCGCGCCGACGGGGCGCCAACCAGTGCTTCGATGCTGAAATCAGGTGGTCTGAAGGGCGGTAAATTAAAACTCATGATTCACAACTCCTTTCAAAATCGTCGTATGTGCGTTTAACGTTCCGTTTCACTTCTCTGCTGGACGGCGCGGATGAGGATTTTATAAAACGGCTGCGGGTACTGCTCGAACTCTATGGTATGAGCGGCACCAATCCGGTGGACTCGCACGGGTCTGTCAGCAAGCCATTCCACCAGGTCGCATGTGGCATCGTTGTCGATAATGCGGTCCCTGCCGGCCAGGATTAACGTCGTCGGAACCTTCAACGTCCGCTCGTCCGCGCGGGCGATGATCCGGTCAAGCATTGCCGACGCGAACAGAAAACGCGCGGTGGCACGACGAAGACGGTGTGGATCGTCCCGCAGATACTCACGCATTTCAGTGTTGTCCGTAAAAAGAGATACGTCATTGAGCGGGATATTGAAATACGCGCCGGGATAAAAAATCCGGGCCAATAGTATGGCCAGTTTGGTTGCTATTGAGACATCCACCAGCGATTTGAGGCCAGGAGCGACAAGCGTCAGCGAATCAATATTTGCGACGTCGGCCCGCAGGGTGTATGCCGTCAGCAATTTCCCGCCCCAACTGACGCCCAACAAAGCAAGTCGCTGGTCCCCCGTCGTTTCCAGTACGTATCTTACAGCGGCATCGACGTCGCCGAGGATTTGCTCTGCCGATTCGGCATCGCCCTTTCGGGCCGGCGATGCCCCGCTGCCTCGGCGTGTTACCTGAAAAACCTCGCTGCCTGCGCGTGCCAGCACCTGGGCAGAACCGGTGAACCATCCGGGATGAGATTGGATACCGTGAACGTACAAAACCGGAACGCCAACCTTCTGTGGAGGACGATGATGCAACACCGGCGTCTCCTGCCCGTCCGGTAGTTTCAGCATTTCGGACGTTATACGCACGTCGTCGGCAAGGCGGTTCGCAAATGTTATTTTTTTGGAATCAGACACCCATTAATCCATATAATTAGAGTTAAACCTTGTAAGGTACACTGCCGATGCGTGATTTTATGGAACGAGACCAGACCATTATGCGAATTGGTCCCGCCCCCCGAAGAGGGTCGCTGTTCGCGCGATTGTGGGGATGGTTCAAACAGGCCCGCGAAGATCCGCACGCGCGGCGTTCCAGACGAGTAATCCTCATGCTCGCGTTGTTATGGATAGTCAGCGGATTCGACCTCGTATTCACTCTGCTGGCTGTCAAGACCGGCAAGTTCATCGAAGCCAATCCAATCGCCGCTCCTCTCATGGACAATCCCGCCCTGCT
>JAUVIQ010000004.1 GCA_030592655.1 Planctomycetales bacterium
CCGCGCTGTTGCCTGCGACCCATCTGACGACCGGGACGCCGGCCCATCTGGTCTCCGCGTTGTTGCCTGCGACCCATCTGACGACCGGAACGCCAGCCCATCCGGTCTCCGTGCTGTTGCCTGCGACCCATCTGACGACCAGAACGCCGGCCCATCTGATCTCCGCGTTGTTGCCTGCGACCCATCTGACGACCGGGACGTCGGCCCATCTGGTCTCCGCGATGCTGCCTGCGACCCATCTGACGACCGGGACGCCGGCCCATCTGATCGCCACGATGCTGCCTTGGGCGGTCCACCATCCTCGGCTGATGCCGGCGTATCATTTCGCGGCGTCGGGCCATCTGACGATGGAGGCCCCGGCCTGGGCGGTTCGCCATTTCCGCCTTGCCGGGCCGACGCGGCGCCGGAGCGTCAACGTCTTTGCCTCGCTGTTGGCGGAAGTTGCGGAAAATTCGCTCGGCCAGGTCCGGGTGCTTGATAAGCCAGCGGTTGATTTCGCGGGCCTGGCGAGCGACTTTGTCGGGTTCGGTTCGCCTGTGCCGGGGCGAGTCTTGCGCCGGCTCGGCCAGAGCGGTGAGGCTCAATGCCGACACCAGGGCAAAACTTACCAAAACCATTACAATCTTTCGTCTCTTCATGACAGTTCTCCTAAAAGGCGTCTCTTTGACGCAGTCCTTGTTAGTATAAACGTAAGCAGGTGTGGGATATTGCCGGTTGCGATTTTTTAATAAACCAGCCGGCGATTTTCAAGAACCCTTTCAGTGTTTGCGGATTGGCCGGGCTTTTCCCAGCGTCTTTTTCCTTCGCAGTATGTGATGATACGCTTGTGCGAATCGGTGTGCCTCGTCGCGGACGCTCTGTAGCAGGCGTAGGGCGGGATCATTGCGTTTGAGCCTTATCGCCCTCGACCGACCGTGGATATAGACCAGTTCTTCGCGCTTCGCCAGCGACAGCAGCACCGGCGGAGCGGCAGGTAACTGTTCCATCGCTTCACGAGCCGCAGCCAATTGACCTTTTCCGCCGTCGATGAGGATTATGTCGGGGAATAACTCCTCATCCCTGCCCGCCCGTTTGTACCGCCGGGCGACGACTTCGGCGATTGCGGCGTAATCGTCACCAGCCTCGGCGGTGCGGATTTTATACCGACGGTATCCGCCCTTGAAAGGTTTTCCGTCGATGAAGCACACCAGCGAACCTGCTGTTTCAGCACCGCCGATATGGGCGATGTCAATGCCCTCGATTGTCCGGGGCGGGGCGTCCGAGCCGAGGATTTCCGCCAGACGGCCCAATCCATCAGCCGGGTCCACGTAGAACACCTCAGGCTGGAGATGCTCGCGGACAAGCCCGCGCTTCTGGAGTCCTTCCAGTGCGGTGAGTTGGTCCCGCAGCGCTGCCGCCCGCTCGAAATCGAGCGAATCGGATGCCTGGACCATCTCCCTGGTAAGCCGGCGCGAAACTACCGCCCCCTTCGACTCCATAAACCGTCGAAGATTACCGATGTCGCGGCGGTAGTCAGCCTTGGAAATCCTGCCCGCACACGGCGCGCTGCATTGTTTGATAGTGTGCAGGATGCAGGGTCGGAAGGCGGGACGATTATCGTCAGCCTCGGCGATGTCCAGTTTGCACGTGCGGAAGCCGAAGACCCGCTGGAGCAGCGGGATTGCCGCACGCAAGTCCGTTACCGAAACGAATGGGCCATAGAGTTTCACGCCTTTCGTCATCGGCTGGCGTGTAATTTCCACGCGCGGGAAGGCCTCGGCGGTGCGGATTTGCAGATAGGGGTATGATTTGCCGTCTTTGAGGCGCTCGTTGAACGGCGGCTGGATGTCTTTTATCAGTCGGTTTTCCCGCAGGAGTGCATCGACTTCGCTGTCGCATTCGAGAACGTCAACATCAGCCACTCGCCCGGTAATCATACGGGCGATGTCAGGCCCGCGCGATTTTACAAGATCAGCCGCAGGCTGAAAGTAACTGCTCACGCGGGAACGCAGCGATTTCGCCTTCCCGACATATAGCACCCGCCCAGCCGAGTCCTTAAACAGATACACCCCCGCCCCAATCGGCAGGGCGGCAGCCTTCTCCCGCAACCCCGCCAACACCTTCTCGCGTTTAGACGCCATTGAGAGTATTATACATCAAAGTACCTCTGGGCGAGAGTTGCCTTCGTTCTGGTGGGGGTGTATCATGATTTAAGAGATGAGTGAAACCACATATCAACACGGGAATCCGCTATGAAAGAATCACACGAACCCAAGACCAGCCGGATCAAGGTAATCATCGAACATGCTGAGGACGGTTATATCGCTTATCCGCTCGGTATGAAAGGCGTAGTTGTCGGACAGGGAGGCACATACGAACATACCCTAGCCGACGTAACCTCGGCGATTCAGACGCACCTGCGTGAGTTTGGGTCATGAAGAAACGAACATCGAAAAAGCGACGTAAGCGGATAATTCTGGCGGCGGCCAGTGGTGTTATTGCTTTGGTGGTTTTCGGGTGTGTTTATCCGCCGAAGTCGTTTCGGGCCGTCAAGCAGCCGAGGGAGGGTCGGGCGATGAACGATAAGGTGGCCATTGTCTATTCCAAGCATTACCAGATAAACGTCGGCGGGCTGGAGAAACTGCACTCGTTCGACATCCACAAGTACGCAAAAATATACCTTGCCCTGAATACCGCCGGCCTGCTTCGCCCCGAAGACGTCTTCGTTCCCGAATCCGATACTGAAGAACAAATCCTTCTGGTTCACTCGCCGGAATTTCTGGCGAGTCTGAAGAATTCTAAAACGGTCGCGCGATACCTCGAAGCCCCGATTATCGCAGCCGCTCCGGCGGGGCTCGTCGATGCGGCTGTGCTAAACGCCTTCCGTTACGCCACGGGCGGGACGATCCTTGCCGGTCGGCTGGCGCTGAAGCACGGTATCGCAATCAACCTCGCCGGCGGATACCATCACGCCAAGCCGAACGCGGGCGAAGGTTTCAACGTCTATGCCGATATGGCCATCGCAATTCGCGCGCTCCAGAAGGACGGCCTCATCAAGCGGGCGCTCATTGTCGATCTGGATGTTCACCAGGGCAACGGCTCTGCTGTGATCTTCGCCGGCGATGAGGCAGTGTTCACCTTCTCAATGCACGAAGACGATATCTACCCGATCCCGAAAGCCAAATCCGACTTTGACGTGGAATTACCGGCAGGGACGGGCGACGAGAAATACCTTCGCTTGCTGGCAATGTGTCTGCCGAAGGTAATCGCGGCTGCCAGGCCCGATATAGTCTTTATTCAGGCCGGTTGCGACACGCTCGCCGGCGACCCGTTGGCGAGGTTGAAAATGACGGCAGAGGGAATCGTCAAGCGGGACGCGATGGTGATTGACCGCTGCGTCAGCGAAGGCATCCCTGTAGTGATGTGCCTCGGCGGCGGGTACAGCGAGAATGCCTGGAAGGTGCAGTACGACAGCGTCCGACGGACGATTGAGAAGTACAACCCATCCGGCGGCAACCGCCCTCGACGTCCGACGGCGAAGGAAAAACTCTACACGAAGTAACCCGGAGGCGGCGAAAAGAATTTAATTACTACATTGAACGTTGCTATTGCAGTGGTATAGAATTAGATGTAGAATAAACCAGTAGTTTGAGTTTGAGTCTGTGTATGTCTTCGGGCGGTCAGGCGTGAACCCCGGCGAGTCTCCCCCCGCTCGCCACGTGCCTGCCGCCCGCTTTATTTTTAAACATCACAAGATACGGGTGGCACGGTCAAGCGCAGCTTGGCCGTGGAATATCCGATTACGCACACCACGGCCAATCTTCCGCTGCGCTCCAGATTGACCGTGCCACCCATTATTGTTTGTGAGTGAGTTGTTTTTTGATTTCGGCGGCGGCTTTGGCGGGATCGTCAGCGGCGATGACGGCGGAGCAGACAGCCGCCCGGCGAACACCGACAGCGACGAGTTCGCCGATATTATCGGCTGTGATTCCGCCGATGGCAACGTGGGGTATCTGGATTTCTGCAATCACCTCTTTGAGATAGGCTGCGCCGGCGACGGGTCCGGCGTCTTTTGTAGCGGTGGGGAACATCGGTCCGACGCCGATGTAATCGGCTCCGTCGCTTGCAGCGGCGCGGGCCTGGGCGATATTGTGCGTGGAGCCCCCGACAATGAACCTTCCTTCGCCGAGGCTTCGGCGGGCGTCGGCGACGGGTATATCATCCTGACCGAGATGTACGCCGTCAGCGCCGACGATCGCAGCGATGTCCGGTCGGTCGTTGATTATCAGCAGCACGCCGGCAGCCTGCGTGATTTCCCGCACCCGACGGGCATGGGCGAGTAATTTCCTGTCGGACATTTCCTTTTCGCGGATTTGGATGCAATCGGCTCCGCCGGCGATAACAGCCTGGCCCGTTGCAATCGGATCGGATTTGCACAGGTGCGAAGTCAGCAGGACGTAAAGGCGTACCTTTCCGAATTTTTCACCCACCGCCAGCCGCAGCGCCAGTTGCTGCTCCAGCGTGTATGCGTCGTATCGCATTGATTCGAACTGACCTGCGGTTTCCGGTTTTGCGACTTTTGCGTATTCCTCCAGCGTTCGCAACGCTTCGGTGAGTCGTTTGCACGCGGCGGTAGCGACATCGGCTGCGTCTGACCGGTCGGTTTCGCCGGAAGAGGTAATCGCCGTGCCCACGTCGCCGGGAGTATCGCGGGCGGCCAGCAGCGCATTGGCAGGAAAAGGCTCCACTGCCTCCCGCAACCGGTTTCGCAGTTCCTTGGCCGATGACGAAATGGTCGCGTCGTCCAGAATGAAGCGAGCGAAGTCCTCAATCACCCGCATCGCTTCGCGTGCGCGATTGAAGTTGGCGTCCAGGATGCGGTAAATCTGTCGCATTTCGATAGGTTACAAAACCGACGGATAGCTATCCGTCGGCTTTACGTTTCCCGGTTATTCTGGTTTGGAATTGGGAAGGCTTCGCACATTTCCAGAACTTCCTTACCAATTCGTGCGATGAGGGTTTCGTCTTCGTAGTTGGTGAGGATTTGGTCGATCCACTGTCCGATTATTTTCATCTCCGGTTCTTTCATTTCTCGCGTGGTGAGTGCGGGCGTTCCGAACCTTATGCCTGATGTCTGCATCGGCGGTCGCGGGTCGAACGGGATGACGTTTTTATTGGCTACCAGTCTCGCCTCGGCAAGTGCGCCTGAAGCGACGTGTCCGTTGAGGTTTTCATCCCGGCTTCGCAGGTCCACGAGCATCAGGTGATTGTCCGTCCCGCCGGTTACGAGTCGCCAGCCTTTTTCCATCAGTGCATCAGCCAGTGCGGCGGCGTTTGCGACGACCTGTTTTGCGTAGTCGGCGAATTCGGGTCTGGACGCTTCGGCGAGTGCGACGGCCTTGGCGATTATCTGGTGCATGAAGGGTCCGCCCTGAAGTCCCGGAAAGACGGCTGAATCCACCTTTTTCGCCCATTGGTTTTTGCACATGATGATTCCGCTTCGCGGGCCTCGGAGTGTCTTGTGCGTGGTGGTCGTTACGAAGTCGGCGTGCGGTACGGGCGAGGGATGCACCCTGCCGGCGACGAGTCCGGCTATGTGAGCGATGTCGCAGAGCAGGTACGCGCCGGTCTCGGCGGCGATTTTCCCGAAGGCTTCGAAATCAATCGTTCGAGGGTATGCCGACGCGCCGGCGATGATTATTTTCGGGCGGGACTTCAACGCCAAATCGCGCACAGCGTCCATGTCGAGCATCTCGGTGTCTTTGCTCAGCGTGTAGAAAACGGCGTTATAGTAGATTCCCGAATAATTCAGCCTCAGCCCGTGCGAAAGGTCTCCTCCGTGCGATAGGTCCATCCCCATCATCGTATCGCCCGGATCGAGTGCAGCCATGTACACGGCAATGTTGGCGCTGGTTCCGCAGTGAGGCTGGACGTTGGCGTGTTCAGCGCCGAAGAGCGCCTTGGCGCGGTCGATCGCAAGTTGTTCAGCCCGGTCGGACTCTCGGCATCCGCGATAATAACGACGCTCCGGATATCCCTCGGCGTACTTGTCGGTCATCACCGATCCGGTCGCTTCGAGCACGGCTGCCGAGGCGTGGTTTTCCGACGCGATAAGTTCAAGCGTATCCTGTTGCCTGTTACGTTCCGCCTGGAGGATACCGAATACCTCCGGGTCGGTTTGAGATAACGTCGTCATGTTTTTCTCCAATTACTCCGAACCGACCGACTCTGGCCGGGAGAACGAATATACTCCCCCCGGTCATTTTACGCAAGTGGCGCTGTACCTTCTTCCGGCGGAAGATTATACTCGAAGGAGATTTATTATGGAGCATCCGCAGATGAACCAGACAAACGAGAAAACTTCCGGGCGTAAGGGCGGCAAGTCGTCGAGCGAGCGTTGGGTCAAGAGAGGCTTTTTACTGGTGCTTCTGTTGGCGGTGGTGATTATCGGCTACATGCAGTTTCGAGGTCCGAGGCTGGGATGGTCCGGCGATCTTGAGCAGGCATTGTCGGCGGCGAAAGCCGAGGGGCGATGCGTCGTGGTTTTCGTCAGGTCGTTTCCCACCAGCGCCACCGGAAAGTGGATGGTCAGCAAGACGCTGAGCAAAGGCAGAAACAAAGAGGCGCTTGAAAAAGGTAATTTTCTGCTGGTGGAGATTCGATTGGATCGATCTTCCGACTGGGCGAAGAAGTACGGCGTTACGAAGACGCCGACAATGCTCCTGATAGCGCCGGACGGAGAAAAATTCCACAAGGCAGAGGGGAAAATCGGAGAGACCGATTTTCGCCATAAGTTCCTCAAGGCCCTGACGCCAGAGGACGCACCTTCAAACTCTTCTTCGACGCCTTGACGGGCGGTACCTGAAAATGCAGCAAATCGCTTCGATCCCGTCAGCCAGGCCGATCTTTTTACCTTCACGGACGGTTCGGGGCGAGTAACTGATAGGACTCTGACGGATGCGCACGCCCAGGGCGGCGATCCTGGCTGTAACCTCAGGCTCGAAACCGAAGCGGTCCTGCTCCAGATGTATCCGCTCCAGTACATCCCGCCGGAACATTTTGTAGCATGTTTCCATGTCCGCCAGCGCCAGACCCGTGGTGCGATTGCTCAGCCAGGTCAGGAACCTGTTGGCCAGGTAGTTGCCGATTCTCGCCCCGGCCCGGCCCGTAGTGAATCTGCTTCCGAAGACGACGTCGGCGTCCCCAGCCAGAAGCGGTTCCAGGAGCGTCGGAAGGTCGGACGGGTCGTATTCGAGGTCGGCATCCTGTACGACGACGAAATCGCCCGTCGCTGCGGCGAATCCGGTCCGCAAGGCGGCGCCTTTCCCGCGATTGTGCGGGTGAAATTTAATTATTACGTCAGGCCGCTCGGCTTCGAATGCCCGCAATTGCTCCGTCGTGCCGTCGGTCGAGCCGTCATCGACGAGGATAATCTCCCGCTGAACGCCGCTTAAATCAACGGCTTCGAGATGAGCGATAACCTCGCGCCAGGTGTCGCGCTCGTTGCAGATTGGAACGACGATTGAAAGCGTTTTCTGCACAGAAAAACCTCAAAAAAAAATTAGCAGGGATACAAGGGATACACGGGATGAAAAATTAATAACAGAAAAAAAAACGCTTGCTGGTGTGTTTAAAAAATTATTGATCTGTTTTTATCCCGTGCATCCCCTGCATCCTTGCTAATTTTTTTGTATCCCTGCTATTTTTTTTCGCATTCGTCCCGGATGAATTGCCGGAAGGCGTCGAGCAGTTTTTTTGTAATCGTCCCGGCTTTTCCGGAACCGATGATCCGCTCGTCCACTTTTGTAACGGCAATGACCTCGGCGGCGGTACCGGTCAGGAAGCATTCATCGGCTGCGTAGAGTTGTTCGACGGTAACGGCCTGCTCGGCCAGGGGGACGCCCAGGTCGCCGGCCAGACCAATGACAATCTGACGGGTGATTCCACGGAGGCCACAGGATTCCGGCGGGGAGGTAGCGACCGTCCCGTCGCGGACGATGAAAACATTATCGCCGGTGGCTTCGGCGATCGTCTCGTCGGCGTTGAGCATAATGGCCTCGGCAACGCCGGCATCGACAGCCTCGATTCTGGCCATGATGTTGTTGAGATAGTTGCAACTCTTTACCGCCGGCGAGAGCATCTCATGCGACATCCGCCGCGTTTTGGCGATAATTACCTCCAGGCCGGTTTCGTACATTTCCGGCGGATACAGCGCGATCTGGTCGGCGATTATGATGACGCTTCCACCGGAACACCTGAACGGGTTCAATCCCAGCGTTCCCGGCCCGCGGGTTACGACCAGGCGGATGTACCCGTCGGTTATGCCGTTGGCGGCGATGGTCTCGTACATCGCATCGACGATTTCCTGCTTCGCCGGCGGGATCGGCAGACGGATGCCCTCTGCCGAGGCGAAGAGGCGGTCCATGTGCGCGTCGCACCGAAAAATCTTCCCGTTATAGACGCGGATACCCTCGAAGACGCCGTTGCCGTACAGCACGCCATGATCCAAAACGGATATGGACGCCTTTTCCTTCTCCACCAGATTGCCGTTTATCCAGACCTTCATACTTTTCGTCGCCTTAAATCCGAGTGCGTAAATATAACCCCTCCTCTGATTATCGTCCAGATGTATCCGGCGGATGATTCAATAACCTTTCAATTTCCAATTTTCGATTTCCAATTTCCAATTGAACGGATAAAAACAACAAAGATATTTCCAGTTTCCAATTGAGGGAAGATTCATCGCATCTTTCGGTTTAATCTGTTCAATTGGAAATTGGAAATTGAAAATCGGAAATTGCTCATTTCAATCGTCCGTCGCGGAGGCCGATGGTGCGTGTAGCAGCGGCAGCGAGGTTCCGGTCGTGCGTTACCATTACGATGGTCTGTCCGGCATCGTTGAAGGTCTTGAGCAGTTCCATTATCCGCAGGCCCGTTTTGCTGTCGAGGTTTCCGGTCGGTTCGTCAGCCAGGAGGATTTTCGGTTTGTTAATCAGCGCCCTTGCGATGGCGACCCGTTGGCGCTCTCCGCCGGAGAGTTCGCCGGGACGATGCTTCAAGCGGTCTTTGAGTCCGAGACGATCCAGCAGTTCGATTGCCTGCGTACCGGCCCGTCGGCGTCGCCCCAGCCATCCTATGGTCGAGCAGTTCACCTTTGCCGGTATCATCACGTTTTCCAGTACGTTCAATTCGCCCAGGAGATGGTAAAACTGAAAGATGAATCCGACGTCCCGGCAGCGGATGCGATTTCGCCGTCGAGATGAGAGTTTGGCTGCATCGTTTCCGTCCAGGATGAATTGCCCCTTGTCCGATTTGTCGAGCAGTCCCAGGATGTGCAGAAGCGTGCTCTTTCCGCTTCCCGAAGCGCCGATGACAGCGACGAATTCGCCGTGTTCGACCGACAGGCTCACCCCGCGCAGCACGTGCAGATTCACCCTGCCCATGCGGTAGGACTTGTGAAGCCCGCGAGCGTCGAGCATCCGCTTACTCATATCGCAGAGCCTCCACAGGCTGCATTCTACCGGCCTTTATCGCCGGTAGCAGCACCCCGATAAGACCGGCGACAAGCGCGCCGACGGCGAGCCACAGCATCGTCATCGGTTCGACCGTATTGGGAATCTTATCGAACAGGTACACCTCCCGATCATATACGCGGACCCCGAACCAGTTGGACATCCAATCCTCTATTTCGTTGATATTTCGCACGAAGAAATATCCGCCCGTCAGTCCAATTGCGCTTCCGAGCATGGCTGTCGCCGTTCCAAAGCCCAGGAATATCTGCATCACACCGCCGGCCGAGCCTCCGACGGCGCGGACGACGCCGATGTCGCGTATCTTCTGCGTTACGATCATGTGGAAAATGGCGAAGACCATCAGCACCGACACCAGCGAAATAACCCCGAACATTATCGTTACCACCGCCCGTTGCTTCTCGATTGTGCCGATGTACTTCGCCTGTTTTTCCCGCCAGGTCTGCGCGTCGGCGGGTATTGCCCCGGCGAAAAAGGGGTTGTTGTCGGCGAATTTCTTTATGGCGGAGTTGACCTTCTGACGCACCTTTATCAGTTTGCTGTCGGAGGCGTAGGCCGGCTTGATCTTGATCTGTATCTGCGTACATCGGGCGGGGATGGCTATCACGCCGGGCTTATCCTCATCCGCAGAGTACTCCGCGCCCATGTCCGTCAGTTCCTGGATTGTCTCGAACGGCACGTACACCGTATTGGAATCGATGATGTACAGGTCTGTCCGGGCGTCGTCGATGACGGTGAATGTCGCGGTATTGGGCGTGATCGTGGTGGAGCTTCCCCGCCCCAGCGGCAGGATAGTCAGCACAGCCCGCCGCCCCGGAGTTACTAGACGGACCGTGTCGCCGTCGGGTGTGCGGAAACTCATATTGGCCAGTCCTAGTCCGAGAATCACCCGCTTTTCGGGCGGGCGAAAATTCTTGCCCAACCACTCCGTTACTTCTTCCATCCGCTCGGTAAGTTGTCGGATTTTCTCGTCGTTTCGCAGACCTGCGGGTTTGGCCTGTTCTGCTTGAAGTTCGCGGCGTTTCATCTCAAGAGTTTTCCGTAGCAACGAGACAGTAATCAGCATTTCCCGCTGCCGGGCGGAATTGTTCTCGGCGGCGTACAACCTATGCAGCAGATGCTCGTCGCGCTTATCGTCAGGCTTGGACGATTCTCGCTGGATGATACTCTCGATAAGTTCCATGTGCCGTTCGGTGCGAGAGATGAGATGCTCAAGCGGAGGATCGAACGATGTGTTTTTCCACCCGTCCTGGACGAACATATCACGTTGGAATTGCGTTACGGCAAGCCGCTCCGGCAGCCGGATACCGCAAATCTGAACGGTGTTGGTCCGGCTTCCGACACGCAACAGGCCATAGGTGTAAATTACGGGCGTAGCGGCTTCAACTTCGGGCACCTCGTCCTTCAGATAAACGATAAACTCATCGTACAACTTGATGCCCGAAATGCTGTATCCATCCACGACAATATCGCCGCATAGCCCCCTTGCGGCATGTTCGACCTTGTAGAGGAAACCGTCGAAAAGGCTCACAACAATCAGCACCATCGCCACGCACAATGCCACCGCCACCACAGCTACAAGAGCCAGGTAGCGACGACGAAGGTATCGCAAACATAGGAATAATTTATACATGGTTATTTGGTTGACTGGTTATCTGGTTGACTGGTTTATTGGTTGATAATACTTATCCTGCCGATTCACCAGTCAACTAATCAACTTGGCACTGTCTGAAAAGTCGTCTTTTAGTCCCCTAGGGACGCCTTTCTTAGCCACGGGCGGAAGCCCGTGGAAAATGTCCGGTCCGAATTCAGCCCCGTAGGGGCGTCTTGATTTAATCACAACCTACTGCGACAACAGCATTAAGACGCCCCTATGGGGCTTGGAAAAATACGCATCTCCAGCCCCCGGGCTTCCGCCCGGGGCTAAGAAAGACGCCGCTCTGCGGCTGAAAATCACTTTCCAGACAGAGCTTAATCCGTTCTCTGTTCCGGCTTGAGCATTGGAAACAGTATTACGTCTCTGATGGTCGTCCTTCCCGTCAGGAGCATTACGACGCGGTCGATTCCGATTCCCAACCCGCCGGCTGGCGGCATTCCGTGGCGAAGGGACGTGATGAAATCTTCGTCCATCACACGCATCGTCTCGCCGTCTGCCTCGCCTGCGAGTTGCTTGCGAAAATTTTCTTCCTGGACGGCAGGGTCGTTCAACTCGGTATAGGCGTTGGCGATTTCCATTCCCGCGATGAACAACTCGAACCGCTCGGCCAGCATTTCGTCGTCGGCCTTCCGGCGCGTCAACGGGCATAGGTCGGCAGGGTAGTCCAGCACAAACGTCGGCTGGATGAGATGCTGCTCGACCGTGGCCTCGAAGACGTCGTTGATAACGATGGCGTCGTCCTTGTTGGCCTCTTCCATGCCCAGTTCACGGGCCTTTTCGCGCACTGCCGCCGAATCGCGCATATCCACGCCGGCGTGTTCTGCCAGTAATTCCTCATACGTCGCCCGCCGCCAGGGACGCTTATAGTCAATTTCAACATCTCCAAACGCCAAACTTTCGGATCCGCCGATACACTTGGCCGCTGTGGCTATCAACTCCTCGGTAATCTCGGCCATTACGCTGTAGTCGGCGTATGCCTGGTAGAGTTCGAGCATCGTGAATTCCGGGTTATGCCGGCTGTCGAGTCCTTCGTTGCGGAAGTTGCGGTTGATTTCGAATACCTTCCCCATCCCGCCGACCATGAGGCGCTTGAGGTACAGTTCCGGGCTGATTCGCAGGAACAGGTCGATATCGAGCGCGTTATGGTGGGTAATGAAAGGCCTTGCCGCCGCTCCGCCATAGAGCGACTGCATCATCGGCGTCTCGACCTCGCTGAAGCCTCTGCCGTCGAGGGTGTCGCGGAGATGCTTGATAATCGCTATTCGCTTTCGCGCGACTTCCATCGTTTCGGGATTGCTCATCAGGTCGAGGTATCGCCGGCGGTAGCGGGTTTCGACATCGACCAGGCCATGGAATTTCTCCGGCATCGGAAGCAGCGATTTGCACAGCAGCGTCAACTTGTCGGCGAAGATGGTTATCTCGCCGGTGCGTGTCCTGATCATCGGGCCGGCGGCTGCGACAATATCACCCAAATCCAACAGCCCCGCCAGCGACCAGCCGGCCTCATCGAGCGCATTTTTCCGCAGGCATATCTGCATCGACCCGGTTTCGTCGCGGATGTGCGCGAAGATGAGTTTGCCCATAGGCCTGATGAGAATCAATCTGCCGGCGGCGTCGGCTGTTTGGGATTCGTCGTCTTCTTTGAACCGGGCGAGAATTTCGGAGATCGGTTCTGCCGAGTCGTACCGCCCGCCGTAAGGGTCGATACCCATATCGCGGACTTTTTCGAGGTTCTTCAATCTGTCCTGATAGACCTTCTCAAGCATTTCGTGTGTTCTTTCTAAGAAAAATTCCTCATCGAATATCGGGCAATCTTGCTTTACCTTCACCGATAAGTCAAGCGCGGGGTGGGCGTACAGTGGTGTTGACTGTATTCGTTCCGCGCGCTACAATGTAATACATGAGCAACGTAACGATACGCATACCGGAAACTTTGCGCAAGGAACTCCGTGCGTTTTGCAAACAGCAGCATCGAACGACCAGCGAAGTGGTACGCGAGTCCCTTCGCCGGTACATTGCAGCCGAGCAATTCCAGGCCCTTCGCCGCAAAACGCTGCCATTTGCTGAAGCCCAGGGGTTCCTGACAGACGAGGACGTTTTTAAGGCGGTCTCGTGAAAGTCTGCAACGATAAATCTGAATTTCGGAATTCCGGGTGCCGTGGTCGCGGTGTTTGCCTGTCCCTAGGGGGCGACCACGTTAACGCCTGTACGCCTGCGTGGTCGCCCCCTAGGCGTAGGGTGTGCAGGTTCTGTTCCCTGCACACGGAATTTCCCATCCACTAATCCCGTGTGCAGGGAACAGAACCTGCACACCCTACGGCTACGGCTTGACCTTCGTTATTTTCCCGCCGGATTTGGCCGATTTGATTTCGGCTTCGACGATGGCGACGGCGTTGGCCGACTCGGACGGGGGGACGAGGTCGGGTTTTCCGCCGTCGGCGATGCAGCCGATGAAATACTTCAATTCCTCGGCGTAAGCGTTGGCAGTCGGAACTTGCGGGGTCTGCTTTCCACCGCCGGCTGGATAGATCGTCAGCGCCGGCGACTGACGGGAGTCGAACTCCACGCTCGCCTTTTCAAACATAACCACCGCGCTCATGCTGAATGGGAACTCCGGGCTGAAGTCCCATCCGCCCTCGGCTACGACCATCGGTCCGCCCTCATAGTCGTACTGCGCGACGATATGGCCGATGCCGCCGTCTTCGTGTCTTACGCCGGTGGCGACCACCGCCGACGGCGCCCCGAAGAGCCACTGGAGCGTATCAACGTCATGGATGTGCAGGTCAATGGCGGCTTGGCCGCTCCGGCCGGCCTGGAGCATCCACCCATCCGACGACCAGGTAGGGTTAGGGCTGACCCGCCTGAGTACCGCACTGATAACCTGTCCGTACCGCCCGGAGTCTATCATCTCTTTGATCATGACGTATTCAGGCCAGAAGCGCAGGCAGTGTCCTATCATCAGCATCTTGCCGGCCTTATCGGCAGCGGCGATCATCTTTCCGGCTTCGTCGGTCGTCAGGGCCATGGGCTTCTCGCAGAAGACGTGCTTACCGGCGGCAAGTGCCTTGATTGTCATCGGCGCGTGCAGGTACGTCGGCAGGCAGAGGTCCACCATGTCGATGTCCGGTTCGTCCAGCATCCGGTCGATCTCTGTGAATGTCCTGATTCCGCTGAGGTCCATTCGGTCGCCTGCGCCTGTGTCGATGTTACCCTCGACGGTTTCGCCGCCGGGTGTCAGCCGCTCGGCATGGGCGTCGCAGACAGCGACGACCTCAGCGGCGTCCACCTCGTCTCTGTAGGCGGAAAAGTGCGTCCCGCCCATCATTCCAAGCCCGACAAGACCAACTTTCACGGTCATGGTATTATCCCTTTCGTTCATTGGTGTTTACGGAATTATCTTTTTCAAGCGATTGGCGGTTTTGCGAAGGAAGGCCGCTTCATTTTTGTCGTCCGGGCTGGGGAATATCTCGGCTGTAACAGGCCCGTTGTAGCCGAGGCGGTCCAGCATTTTCAGGCTCTCTGTCAGCGGGACGTCGCCGTCGCCGAGGTTGCAAAAGCCCTCGACGGTCCCGACGGCGCGCTTAAAATCCTTCACGTGTACACGCTTAATCCTCCTGCCGAGGATTTTAATCCAGTGCTGCGGATAGCCGGAGTTCCAGACATTGCCCACGTCGAAGTAGGACGCCACTCGTGGATTTCCAACGTCCTTGAGGAATTGCCTGAACTCCAACGGGCTTGCGAGAAACTTGTTCCAGACATTTTCGGCGCAGGCATAGACACCGAGTTTTTCGGCGGTTCGCCCGACGGCCTTGCAGAACCCCAGCGCCCGCTTGTAGCAGTCGTCGTAGGGTACGACCTCCGCATCGGGAAGGAAGAACACATCGACGTGCCCGGGCAGCACGAGCAGGTGCTTTACGCCGAGGTCGGCGGTAACGCGCAGGCACTTTTGTGTCGTGGTCAACGCCTTGTCGCGCACGCGTTTGGAGGCAGAAGCCGGATTAGTCTCCCAAAGAAGCCCGCTGGCGACCGATCCGATCTTTATGCCGATTGCCTTGGCTTCGGCGGCAATCTGTTTGCACTTGGCGGCCGAGGTGTTCGGCGTCAGGTCGCCCGTCGGACTTACTGCCAGTTCGATACCGTCGAAACCGGCCTTCTTCGCCAGCAGCATCGCCTCGGAAACACTGCGCTCTCCGCTCAAACCGCCCTCGAACGCCCAATAACTGATCTGTGCATACATTTTAATAGTCTCCTGTGTAAAACTAATTTCGGATTTCGGATTGCGGATTCCAACAAGTCAGCGACTGCATGGAATCCTCAATCCGCAATCCCCACGGGACCGAGGGTCCTCAATCTTTGAACCGCTTTATCCGGTCTCTGCCACGAGGTCGAGGTCTCGCCGCAACGGACCATAACCACCGCCGGAGAGTTCCTTCACTTCTGTGTCGAAGAAGGAGCCGATTTCGTCGCGTTCTTCCGGGTTGAGTGTGAAATCGAACGTTTTGAGGCTCTTTTTCAACTGGGAAAGGGAACTGACGCCCATTATGGGGCAGGTTATCGCCGGAGACGACCTTATCCATCCGACCGAGACGTCCACCATGGAAACCCCGCGCTCGCGGGCGAAATCCCGCAACTTCAAGATGCCGTCGCTGTAGTCGCTGAGCCACTTGGCTATGCGCTCGTCGGTCTTCGCGCGGGAATCATCGGGAATCGGCTCGCCCGGTATGTACTTGCCTGCCAGCAGACCCATAGCGATTGGACGATAGACCATCACTGCTATGTTTTCAGTCTTGGCCATGGGCAGAACCTCTACCTCTACGCCTCGTTCCAGCAGGTTGTATGGTAGTTGATGGGAAACCATCGGTGCAAGATCGTTCAGGCGGGCGTAGGAATTGGAACACTCCAGAACCCAGGCAGGGTAATTGCTGCATCCGACGAAGCGGGCTTTGCCGGATTTGACGACCTTGTCCAATGCCTCCATTATCTCGCCGATCCTCATTCCTTTTCGGGGCCAATGGATCAGGTAAAGGTCGAGGTAGTCGGTCCCCAGGCGGGCGAGACTCTCGTCTATGCTTTCGATGATGGTTTTTGCATCCACGCCCTTATGGACCTTGCCGGAAAGGAATATCTTATCCCGAAAACCCTTTATCCCTTTGCCGACTATTTCTTCGGTGTTGCCGAATTCCCCGCCGTACATTGCGGCTGTGTCGAAAAAGTTCACACCGGCGTCGAAGGCTTCATGCATGATCTCTATGGAACGGCTCTCGTCGATGCGTTCCCCGAACATCATGGTTCCGAGGCACATTTCAGAGACTTCCACGTTTGTTTTTCCGAATGGTACGTATCTCATGTTTTCTCCCGTCTTTGCTGGAATAACCTAATGGAACGCCAATTCGCCTGAATTACCACGATAAAATCTCAAATCGACCGAATTAATTACTTGTACGAATACTGCTACGAAACTTCGGTCGTCGCAGATAAACCGTTTCGCGTATGAGTAATCAGTGTAATTGGTGATTCGTAATTCGTAATTGGTAATTCGTAATCAGTAACCGGGCATCGGGTATTTTTTTACCAATTACGAATTACCAATTACCAATTACAGCAGTATTGACGGCTTGCGGGCGAGGAGGTTATAATAACGTGGTGTTGGACCTGAGGCTTTTTTACGTGTGGAAAAGGCTGCGAGCCTTGGAAGCAGAGAAGCAAACGTCCTCATATATTTCATTATCCCGCCTCAGGTAAGTCCGATATACTTATGTCTCGTTGGAAGCCTCATGGTGTCCGACAGAGGCAACAGGCAAAGCCTCCGATTTTGCGAGAATAAATCGGTGCGTAGTTTTGGCGTAAAAGCCCATTCAGGCGTAGAACGGGAGAAGTTATGGCCAAGAAGAAGAAGCGGCTTGGTGAGATACTGGTTGAATGGGGAGTTGTAACGACTGCCGGCGTTGACGAAGCGATTGAACACGCCACCAGTGAAGGTGTGCGGATTGGCGAGGCGATGGTATCGCTGGGTCTGGCCGATGAGGAGGACGTAACCAAAGCCCTGGCGACGCAGTTCGACATGGAGTACGTTGATCTTGAGCGTCATGCGGTTGTTCCGAGTCTGATGGAGGAAATTTCCCCCGACATTATTCGCCGACATCTCGTTCTTCCGATAAGTCGTGAGGGTAATCGTCTCAAAGTTATTATTACCGACCCGCTTGATCTGGAAACGCTTGACATGCTCCGGTTCAGGCTGGACGCGGAGATCGATTGCGCCCTTGCTTCGAGGACCAGGCTTCGGGACTTTATCGAGCGGTTCGTCGGATCGGACATGAGCATTGACGAAGCGGTCCATCAGTTAGAGCAGGACACGATGTCGGATGTGGAATCCGATGTTGAAATGGACGCCGAGAGCGCTCCGGTAATACGCCTGGTAACGATGCTGATCACCGAGGCTGTGAATCTGCGCGCCAGCGATATTCACATCGAACCGATGTCCAACCGTATCCGCGTGCGATACCGGATTGACGGTGTCTGCCGGGAGAGGGATAACATACCCAAGCGGATGCAGGGACCGGTGATTAACCGCATCAAGATCATGTCCGGGGTTGACCTTGCCGAGAAGCGACTTCCGACCGACGGTCGAATTACGATGGTCGTCGCCGGGACGGATATTGATTTTCGTGTCAGTTTCATTCCGGGGTATCACGGTGAAAGCGTGGTTTTGCGTATTCTCAGGCCTGAAAGCGCGCGTATGGGGATTGAGATATTGGGCTTTGAGGAGGAGGATGCGGCGCGATTTCATCGTATCATCAAGCGTCCCAACGGGATATTCCTCGTTACGGGTCCGACCGGTTCGGGTAAGACGACCACGCTGTACGCGGCATTGAACGAGTTAAATCGTCCGGACCGTAAGATTATCACAGCAGAGGACCCGATTGAGTACAACTTTACGGGGATTAATCAGTGCCAGGTCAATGAGACGACCGGTTTGACGTTCGCCAAGATACTTCGTTCCATGCTTCGACAGGCTCCGAATATCATTCTTGTTGGTGAAATTCGTGACCTGGAGGTCGCTGAGGTTGCAATTCAGGCCGCTCTTACCGGACACTTGGTTTTCAGTACACTCCATACCAATGATGCACCCAGCGCACTTACCCGTCTTATTGACATTGGGGTAAAACCGTTCCTGGCGGCCAGTTCCATCCAGGCGGTAATGGCCCAGCGATTGGTCCGTGTAATATGCGATGAATGCAAGGAAATCGACCCGAGTCCGGATATGAAACTTCTTCGGGTGCTTGGTTTTAGCGAGGAGGAGTTACAGAGCGCAACTATTTATCGTGGCGCGGGTTGCGCCGCATGTAATGGAGGCGGATATCGAGGAAGACTTGCTATTTTTGAACTGATGGAGATGAATAACGCCTTGGCGGAACTGGCGATAAGACGCGCCCCGCTGAGCGAGATGAGACGAGAGGCCCGGGCATCGGGAATGATAAGCCTGCTGGAGGATGGGCGAAGGAAGATATCCAGGGGGATAACGACCCCGGAAGAACTGGTCAGAATCACACAAGTTTCGGAATTGGTGATGGACTGACCTTTTCTACCGGTTGTTGTAACCCCTGTATTTATAACGAGAAACCGAAATTGTACAAAATATCGCCTTTTTATGGACCCTGCGTGGGTCCCAATGGCGAATAATTCAGTGCCGAAGGTCAGAAAAAGGAAAAACCCATGGCTACCTTACATATTGACCGGCTTTTAGAGACTTGTATCAAACGCGGTGCCAGCGATTTACATCTGCACGTAGGTCGCGCGCCGACCCTTCGCCTTCATGGTCGCCTCCGTTCGCTGGAAACGAAGGTTCTGGAACCGGCCGATACCGTAGCGTTGATGAAGGCTATTACTCCCGAACGCGCCCAGCAGGAACTTCAGGAAGAAGGCGGAACTGATTTCGGTTTCGCCTTTGGTGACGAAGGGAGGTTCCGCGTCAGCGTTTTCCATCAGCGTGGAAATATCTCGCTGGCTCTGCGACTTATTCCCACCAAGTTGTTCACGTTCGACGAGATAGGTCTTCCCCCGATCGTCTAGAGTCTCTGTCGTCGTCCCAGGGGTATTTTCCTTGTTACCGGTCCGACCGGGTCGGGTAAAACGACCACGATGGCGACGATGATTGACTATATCAACTATAATTTCGACAAGCACATCGTTACCATTGAGGATCCGATTGAATACTACCACCCGCACAAGAAGTCGATGATTAATCAGCGCGAAGTCGGCGTGGACGTACCGAGTTTTTCCGAGGCCCTCCGTCGAGTGCTGCGAATGGACCCGGATGTAATCCTGGTCGGCGAGTTGCGCGACCTGGAGACGATGGAATCGGCGCTTCGTGCAGCCGAAACCGGGCACCTGGTATTCGGGACGCTGCACACCACCAGCGCGCAGGGCACTGTAACTCGAATTTCAGAGCAGTTCCCCGTCAATCAGCAGAACCAGATCAGGATACAATTGGCATCTACGCTTATTGCCGTTCTTTGCCAGGCGTTGATACCCCGGATTGACGTTCGCGGGCGAGTGGCTGCTTATGAGTTCATGGTCGTTACCGGTGCGGTGTCCAACCTGATCCGCGAGAACAAGGTTTTCCGTATTCCTTCTTCCATTCAGACGGGTAAGAAATTCGGGATGCAGTTACTGGATGAGCACCTGTTCCGCCTGGTTTGTGACGAGAAAATTTCCGCCGAGGATGCCGTGGAGCAGGCACAGAGTCCGGGGCAGTTACAGGATAAGATTGAAGGATTCCGGAAGGGTCAAATTGCCAAGCCTGAAGAACCAATCAATCCCAACGTACAGGCAGAGACTGTTTTCAGGAGTTAGTCAATGGTCACGGAATTGATACAACAGGATGTGAACGTTGCCGAGCTTCGAGGCCGGCCTGTCGGCAGGATCATGGTGAAGATGGGTAATCTGACCCGCGAGCAGGTGCGCGAGGCTTTGGATATCCAGAAGGAAAAGGGCGGACCCGTCGGGCAGATACTGATTGACCTGGGATACATTGACCAAAGCGTTCTGGCTCTCGCTTTGGCTTTCCAGGTCGGGATGGAATTCGTGGACCTGGACAAGTTCGACGTACCGGACGATGTCGTCAAGATGATTTCCGCCCAGATGGCCAATGCCTATAAGGTGATCCCGCTGGAGTACGATGACGCTGACAAGCGGTTGACGGTGGCGTTGGGTTCTGCCGATAATTTCCGCGCCACCGACGACATGCGAACGCTGATGGGTTTTGATGTCGTAGCCAGGATTGCCGATCCCGAGATGCTCGAGCGGGCATTGCACAAATATTATGACGTCGAACCTGAATCCATCGGGGAACTGATTAACGAAATTGCCGGTGACGAGCAATTGGCCGCTTTGGAAAATCGCGGAGAAAGCATCGACCTGGAGACCATCAAGGAAGCAGCCGACTCCAATCCGATCCGCCGATTAGTGAATATGGTGCTGCTCCAGGCAATACGCGACCGCGCCAGTGACATCCATTTCGAGCCGTTCGAGGACGAATTCAAGATTCGCTATCGTATCGACGGGTTGCTGTATGAAATGGTCCCTCCGCCCAAGTCGATCTCAATGGCGATCGCCAGTCGAATCAAGGTAATGGCCGATCTTGACATTGCCGAACGCCGTCTTCCTCAGGACGGACGAATCGAACTTGTTGTCAACGGTCAGCCTGTGGATTTGCGTATCAGCGTCCTTCCGACGATGTTCGGCGAGAGCGTCGTGATGCGAGTGCTCGACCGAAGCCAGGTCAACCTCGACCTGGAACAGATCGGTTTCCGCGAGGACGACCTGCGGATTTTCCGTCAGTTGATACGCCGACCCAACGGAATCTGCATCGTTACAGGTCCGACCGGTTCAGGTAAGACCACTACGCTGTACTCAGGTCTGAACGAATTGAACGACGTTGCGGTCAAGATACTCACCACCGAAGACCCCGTCGAATATGACATTGACGGTTTGATTCAGGTGCAGATAAACGACGCCATCGGTTTGACTTTCGCGCGGTGTCTGAGGCACTTCCTTCGCCAGGACCCCGACATCATCCTGGTCGGCGAGATCCGCGACATTGAAACGGGCGAGATAGCGATTCAGTCGTCGTTGACCGGTCATATAGTCTTTACGACGCTGCACACCAACGACGCGCCGTCCGCCATTGCTCGTCTTCTGGATTTGGGTCTGGAACCGTACCTGATTACAGCGACGCTGGAGGGAATAGTCGGTCAGCGTCTGGTGCGTCGTATTTGCCCGAGGTGCAGGGAGGAGTTCACCCCCACTGAAGATATGCTTTGGGAACTGCAACTCCGCCCGGAAAACGTCGAAGGAAGGACATTCTTCCGGGGTAACGGATGCGATTACTGTCGCGGGACCGGTTACAGCGGACGAACGGCTATTTTTGAGATTATGCTGATGGACGACGAGATACGCGAGTTGATTGTCGATCGCGCCAGTACCAACGCGCTTCGTGAAGCCGCTTGTCGTCGTGGTATGCGGACGCTGCGCGAAAGCGGACTATTGGCGATATACGACGGGACTACGACGATTGAGGAAGTTGTTTCCCAGACAATTTATGAGGAAATGGAATAAGGGATACAGGCAATGGCGACTTATCATTATGAAGCGATGAACAGTGTCGGCCAAGTTGTTAAGGGCGACGTCGATGCCGGTAGTAGTGAGGAAGCGGTCTCCAAAGTCCGTGGGATGGGGCACTTTCCCACGAAGATCAAGGAGCGTTCGGGTCGGAAAACCGCATCCGCTACCGTTGCCGCCGGACCGGCGGCAACGACCAGACGTCGAACAGCGGGAAAGGTCTCAAAAAAACTGCTGACGCAGTTCTCCAGGCAACTTTCCACGCTTCAGGACGCCGGACTACCGCTGCTGAGAAGCCTGAGAATCCTCGAAGAACAGCAAAAACCGGGCTCGCTCCGTGTAGCCATTCGTCTTGTGGCCGAAGACGTTGAGGGCGGCGCTACGCTGTCTGAGGCAATGGCCAAGCATCCCAAAGCCTTCGATAAACTCTTTACCAACATGATCGCCGCCGGTGAGGCAGGCGGCGTGCTTGACGTGGTCCTTCGCCGATTGGCCGACTTCATGGAAGCGTCGCAGAAACTCAAACGAAGGATAATCGGCGCGATGGTCTATCCCGCTGTGGTTATCACTGCCGCTATCGGGATCGTCATGGGGATAATGATATACATCATTCCAAAGTTCAAGGACATCTTCGACCAGTTCGGAGCCGGCGAACTCCCCGTCGCTACGCTGATGCTTATGAAGACGTCCGATTGGTTCGCGGAAGACTGGGGATGGGCGTACGTACTGGCGTTTCCGTTATTTATATTCATTACCTTCAGGCTTCTTCGTATGTCCGACGGTGGACGGTATTTCGTCGATGGGCTGAAACTGAAGATTCCGGTAATGGGAAAGATATTGGCCAAGACGGCGGTGTCGCGTTTTACCCGAACGCTCGGAACGTTGCTCACTGCCGGTGTGCCGATTCTTGAAGCCATCAACATCACGCGCGAGACAAGCGGAAACGAGGTCTTCGCCCGGGCGCTGCTGCGGGTCCACGACGGAATCCGCGAGGGCGACGACTTCGCCGCGCCGTTGAGGCAGGCGAAGATCGTCGAACCGATGGTGGTCAACATGATAGATGTCGGTGAGGAAACGGGCGACCTCGACAAAATGCTCTCCAAGGTCGCCGATACATACGACGAAGAGGTTCAGACGTTGGTGGCGGCTATGGTCTCTCTGCTGGAACCGGTGATGGTCATCACGCTCGGCGTGATCGTCGGGTTTATCGTCGTCGCTATCTTCATGCCGCTACCGAAACTTATCTCATCGGTAAAATAAAGAAGCAGAAAGGCTGGTCGGAAAAATGATAAGTGGAACAGAAAACCCGAAAACAGGGACTAGGGACTTGGGACTTGGGACTTGGAAAAAAAGGAAATCCGCAATCCGCAATCCTAAATCCGCAATCCGCAATCCGCAATCCACAATCGGCTTCACGCTGGTCGAACTGCTTGTGGTGATCAGCATAATTTCGCTGCTGGTGGGGATAATGATCCCGTCGGTTTCCCTGGCTATCAGGGAGGCGGCAAATACCCGCACCGGCGCTCGCGTAGCCGCACTGTCCGGCGCATGCGTTGTGTACCACGATAAAAATGACTACTATCCCGGTCAACTGTATTCCAGCGAATTGGGAAGCAATAGTGCCGGAAAATTCACAGGAAGCCAGTGGCTTGCAAAATCGCTGTTCTACGACCCGGCGGCCTCGTCGGGGTCGGAGTACCCTAAACCCGAATACGCACCGCTGAAGGCTACCGAAGACCTTATCGATCCGATACATAACGACGGGACATTTGACATCGGGACAATTGCCGACCGCAACAAAAGCACCGGAGAATTCATGGCAATACTGTATTATCCATCTCGTCCGGGCGTCAGCGGACTGGGGCAGTACAGGATGAGCGACAATTCCGATTACAAGAACAATGGAAACGACATCGTGTGGAAAAGTTCCGAGGGTAGCGGCACAGACCAGGCTGCCTTTGAGAACTACATCAAGGACCGGCGGTTCAAGAGCGACGCCAGCACGACGCCGTACAGTCCTGAAGCGTTCCTGCTTATCGCTGCCGGAAGGGACCGTATCTACGGCACCAGCGACGATATTCATCATCCCACTTTCAAGAGCAATTGAGAAATGGACACAAAGCGAGACATTTTACGAAAATCGCACGGATTCGTTGAGAAATCCGCAATCCGCCGTTCGACTTCGCTCACGGCCCTGAGCCTGTCGAAGGGCAATCCGCTCGTCAGGGCGGAGCCTGCCGTAGCCCGGCAATCCGCAATCGGATTTACGCTTGTTGAACTATTGGTGGTTGTCGTGATTATCGCTCTTCTTGTAGGGATGCTACTTCCCTCGCTGAATCGATTCATCGCTATGGGCGAGAAGGCGAAGACTCAGGCGACCATCAACCTGATAGACGGTGCGTGCCAGCAGTATTTCACAGATTTTGAGGACTATCCTCCCAGCCGTGATGCAACCGACTACAACGGATGGACTGGAAGCGAGTTAGTGGTGTTGTTCCTGACGGGTTATGGCCCCGACTTGAACGACGACGGCATACCTGACCTTGCGAATCTTGACACCGATGATGGTGTAGAGGATTACGGTTTCCGCGTCAAGCCGCGTCAAACTCCGTATCATGGGCCTTACAACAACGTGGAAAAACTGGACACACGCATCGACACCAGGCCTGAATTCGTCGATGTTTTCGGAGAATCCGGAGGTAATCCGATACTGTACTACCGATGGACCGGTTCGAGTTACAACTCCCTTCACAACATCGGCGACCCGAGCAACGTGAGCAGTTACGCCCAGAACGCCGGCGGAAAGTACTATCGCACCGATTTTATCCTGATCAGCAGCGGGCTTAACGAAGATTGGGACGAACCGAGTGCCCCAAAGAGCGATGATGTTACAAACTTCTTTAACAGATAAGAGGTCTCTGATGAAAGACGGTACTTTACATTCGATTCGAGGGTGGCACAGGTTTGTAACCTGTGTACGCCACACAGGTTGCAAACCTGTGCCACGAGGTTTTACGCTGGTGGAGATGATTGTAGCGATAAGCGTCGTTGTCATCCTGGTTACGATTGTTGTGGGTGTTTCTCATATGGTGCTCGCCAGGGCAGGGAAAGAGCGGACAAAACTCAACATGCAGGTAATCCTCCAGGCGATCGAGGCCTTTCGAGAGACCGACAGTACCGGCCTTTATCCACCGACTACCGGAACCACCCCCGAGGATCGCAACAAAGCGCTGTTCACTGCGCTGAAAGATAACCCTGCCGCCGAAGCGAAACTGCGAAATTTGCCTGGCGACGCGATTGAAAATATCAACAGTAACGATTGTTTTGTTGACGGATTCGAGAGGGTGCTGGATTACAGTTCCGACGGCGGCGTCGGAGGAATGCCGGTGTTGATTTCCGCCGGCCCCGATAGCGACTTTGACACGGAAAAAGACAACATACGTTCGGATAACCAATAATGAAAAAGCAATCCGCAATCAGCCATCAGCAATCAGTAATCAGACAGCGGGCGTTCACGATTGTCGAACTGCTGGTGGTTATTTCCACCATCGCGCTGGCGTTGGCGATCACAATGCCGGGGATAGTAGGGCTGTTCACCGCCGGTACGGACTTGCAATCGCGGAATGTCATAAGCGGAATGCTCGGTGCTGCCCGCGCCGTCGCCATTGAAAATCAGTCGTATGCGGCTGTGCACGTGCAGATAGGTACCGACGGGAAATGCTGGGTAGCAGTGATGCAATACGATAACGATCCGGTATCGACGTCGTTTGGAAAGTTTGTTCCGGTTTCCGGTTTTCCTCCGAAATCCATGCCGGGAGATATGGCCTTCGGGGGGATATCCTCTGATTATGTTACGGGAGGAAGTTATGATTCCACCGTTAACACTGAACTGGATGAATTTACCACCTTCAACGTAATCTTCAGTCCGGACGGTAGCCTGACCGGACGGGTTAACGGTAATAATCCTCAAATCGAGACGGACGTGAAGATTTTCGGCGGGGACGGTGCTACGCCGGAGCAGAAAAGATGGGACCATCCCGCCAGCCTTCCCCCCGGTCCTACTCTCGACGAGCAGGGCGTTCGCGCGATAACGGCATTTCATTATAAAACGTTTAAGGCGATGCCGGACAGGCAGGACTGGCTTGAAAAGAACGGACAGTTTTTGTGCATCAACCCCTATACGGGCAAACTGCTGCCGGATGAGAAATAACCATGAAGAAGCAATCGAATAATCAGTCCACGGATTACACGGATTCTGAATCAGGGCAATCCACAATCCGCAATCCGCAACTCGCCACGGCCAGCCCTGACGGGTCCGCAATCAAGCGAACGGGTTTTTCGCTGGTGGAACTGATGATGTCGCTTGGAATCCTGGTGGTGGGTCTGTCGATGGTCGCCACCGCATTCCCTACTGCCATGCTGGAGACGAAGTTATCCGTCGCCGACACGTCGGCTACGATGGTCTCTGAAAACGCAGTCGCCATCTGCCGGGCGAAACTCCGCCACAATACGATTAAAGGATTGGTCAGCGGGGCACTTTCGGACCAGACCGATCTGATTAATATCCCCGCCCACACCTGCGATTTGACCTATCCGGTTACCTACGGCGATCACAACAGCAACCCTGATGGCTGGATCGAAATCCCATCGGACAGCGGTACGTGGTTTCCGTCAACCCTTTACGGATGGCTTCTGGCAGCCTGCCAGCCGAGCGGTAATAACACTAATGATTATCAACTGATCTTCGTTCCTTATCGTAAGTTCCTTCCGGGCGATGCGGCTCCGGCGTTTTCAGATGTTGTTACCGACGGGGACAGGATAACCGGCGTCGGCAATGTCATCAGCATCGGAGCGCCGGTGATATGCAAAGCCGACGGTACTTACGCTTTCGTTGTTGATTCAACAGGTAAACTCACCCGTACGATTAGCCCCGGAGCCGCCCTGACTGTAGGCCCGGACGGGCGGAATTCGCCCGCGATCGGGTGTTATGTGGTTCGCACAGCCGTCAGGCCTTAGAACGCGAATGACGCGAATAAAACGAATTACGCGAATCGAATAGAAGAAGAAACAACAGAACGTAGGTAGAAAGAAACAGAAAAGATTATATATGAGATTTCTTTTATGAACGCGACGACAGGACATTCTGGTTTTGTGCATTCGGGTCTGCAATCCCCACGGGCTTCAGGGTCTGCAATCCGCAATCCCCACGGGACCGAGGGTCCGCAATCCCCACGGGACCGAGGGTCCGCAATCCCCACGGGACCGAGGGTCCGCAATCTCTTTGCGGGTTTTACGCTTATAGAGTTGATGGTCTCGATAATCATACTGACGGCGATCATTCTCATTGTCAGCACCTTGCTGGATAATGCTCAGCGGGCTGTGAAAGTGTCCCAGGGGACCATTGTCGCCGACGCCGATGCCCGCGCGGTTGTGGAGCGGATTCGTGCCGACTTGGCCGGACTGACCACGGAGGGCTTCCTGGCCATTTACACCGACACTGACGACAGGCCTCACCTGGTATTCACTGCCGCTGGGGTGTATCGAAGCATGATCGATTCAACCATTGCCAACGCCGCCCGAATAGACTACGGCCTGGACGGAAGCGCCGACAAAAACGTCCTCTGGCGACGAGCGTTCCTGCTCAATGCCGAAATCGCCACGATCACCGACGACGACCACGAGAAAATATCCCTGGCCGATTATAAGGTCTGGAACCGCTCCGATATTGACTTCACACTCTACAACGGCGCCGCTCCGGCAGGGCAGTATGACTGGCCCGTCGGAAGCGGAATCATGTTCGATTGTTTTACCAACACGCCGTCGATGACGCTTCCGCCCAACAGTCTCGCGGATTTGGAAAACATTTGGCCTTACCTGGCCAGACCATGCACAGACCTGAAAATCGACTGGGCTGACGGAACGCTCGATGCCGGAAAGATGCTCGTCTGGTACAACTCGGACGCGCCGAAGGCGGGGTGGGCGGGGCAAGTCGCCGCCGACGATGTAGTAGAGTATTGCAACCTTGTCGGTAAATATTGTGCTCTCTGGACATACGAAAAGAAGGATAATTGGCCCTCGGCCCTGCGAATCACCTTTACGCTGGGGACGGGTGAAACAGCCCAGACATACGAGGTAATCGTGGCTCTGCCACGGTAAAAATTGCCAATTGGCAATTACGAAGTGGTTCATTGGTTGTTGGGCCGAAGGGAAGGTGCAAAATGGTACGTTATCACCGAAAAGGTTCTGTTATCGTGATGGTGGTGGGTCTGCTGGTAATGCTGGCGATGGTCGGCACGACGTTTATCATCATCGCCCACATGGACCGCAGGGAGTCCCACAGCGTCGCCACCGTTGCTCCCATGAAGCAGGTCGCAGGCGGAGTGTTTCAGCAGATTCGCGTCAAACTCGCAGAGGATCTGTATTTCGACACCGCCACCGGCGCTGTTATCTACGGAAAAACCAACATCAACTACAAAGAGCAGTGCGATTTCGCCCACGAAGATTACGACAAACACCTGGCAAGTTTCGGCCCTGTTGATGTCGGCGGGGTTTCGAGGTGGAAACACCTCAGTAATCACGAAAATGCCGCCGTTGGTTTCGCCGACGTAGCAGCCAATGACCCTTTACTGGTCGATACAAACGGATCCCTCGACGACGGTGTGAACGCCGGCGATGCGATACTGTTCAATTCGGGCGTTACCAACCGATCCGGGGGTGAATACTGGGTCGCTTATCGGCTCATAGACGCCTCAAGCCTGATGAACATCAACTCTGCCTATTCGGCTTCCGCAGCTGCGAGCGGGACCGTCATGCCGATAACCAATATCGCCCTTAATGTTCTTACCAATGCGGCTACCCGCGACAACGTCCATGCCGCGCGCAACGGTTCAACTTCCGACAATATCGCCACGTATAAAACCAATTATGTCCAGAGGCCTTGCAACCCGGCGGTCAAGACTTATCTGCCTTTTGACATTTCCGACATGTTGTCGTTGAGGTGGGGCGGGGCTGTTCCTGATACCGCCTCGGGGCGGTTGTGGGAGGCATTGGGCGGACAGTTCGGTTCCGCCAAGCCATACCTGACGGTATTCTCGTCCTCGCGTGATCATCTCCGACGGGCCAGCGGCAACCTGGACCAGCCCGACAACAGAAGGATCGACCTGAACAACGCCGTTTTCGATGATTTGTTCAAGGCCTTCTACAACGCCATTCCAGAGGGGATCGCCGGATTCACGGACGATGATAACGCCCGCCGGTTCGTATCCGCTCAACTGGCAGTCAACGTCATCGACTATCGCGATCCCGACAGCGACGTAACAGTTCAAACGGTCCCAGGGGTCGCTCCGGCGGTGGGTGTCTATGGTATCGAGCGACAACCTTTCATCACCGAACTGTTCTACAAGGTGTACAAGGTCAGTGAGGTCCCCGCCGACGTCTATGCCCGCTATTCCGCTATCGAGTTGTTTAATCCTTACAAGACCGGCATAAGGATCGTCGGTTTCAAACTTACAGAGGGCGGAGTGGAAAAGACGCCCACCGGCGGCTGGCCCGACGTAAGCATTTCGTCCGGAAAGCGAATTGTGATTGTTTCGGACGCCACTACCATACCGGTTCATGCCGACGCCGAAAGGGTCCTTGTTATTCCGGGTTTGGACCTTAATAAGGGCGTTAAGATATATCGTTCGCGTAACAGTAACGGGAGCGGCGCCAAGGACGTTCCGCTGGCGGACGCCACAGTCAACGTGGATGACCCAGTCCTGAATAGGGCAAGAATGGCGGTCCTTCAAAGGGATGATGTTCCGGCAGACGCCAAGTACTCCCTTAATGTGGCAAATATTTTTACAAACCGGGATTACACCAACGAAAACATCGTTGGTGTCCCGATGACTGCCGAAAATACAAACCTCGGTAAAGCCAACGATAATTACAGTTGTGACGATATAACCAACGCCGTACCGACGCCTGTTTTCGTCCGAAACGGTAATCTGATTAACCTCGGCGAGGTCTTACGCATCTTCTACGTCGGTCCGTCAAGTAGCGATGTGTCGCTGGATGTGGCCCTTGCGTCGATGAGCCCGACCAATGTTTCCAACGGCAGGCTTTACACGTTTGGCGTGATCAAGGCCGGTACGGACCCGCAAATTCCCGCTGCCTGTATGCTCGGCGATTACATGGACGTACTTGTGCCGGACACGAATAACACCGGCAGGACCGATACGGTCTATGGACGAATTAACATCAACACCGCACCCTGGCAGGTCATCCAATACCTGCCGGGTATCGCTTCAATTCCCACGCAGGCGCAGCGGGAACTTGTCGCAAAGGACATTGTCGCCTACCGCGATCTGCTCAATAATCCGGGTGGAACGAACTACTCCGTCGGCGGGAACGCCAGGGCTAACGCTATGGTTCCGGCTCTGACCCACCTGCGGGAAGATGCCGGTTTCGCCAGTCCGGGCGAGTTGGCCATTCCGCTGGCGAAGATCATTGCACCCATGCCAAGAAATACTTATGGCGTCTCCGCCCCAAATTGCTACAAAATATCCGACAGCGGCGCAGGTGATGACGGGCTCGACGAAATTACCGGCGATCTGAGCAAGTACGACATCTATTATGCCTGGCTTGCGAATCAGATTACGGTTCGCTCCGACGTTTATATCGCTTACATTCGCGTCCAGGTCGGTAACGATCCAGCCACAACCGGCCCTGTTCGCAGATACATAGCCGTCCTCGACCGAAGCAACTGTACTTCATCCAACGACCTGCCCAACGTGCTGATGTTCGCGGAATTGAAGTAGTTATCAATTGCCAATTGGCAATTGATTGACCAATCAACCTCTTTCTTCTAGGAGAGAGCGGACTTCCGTTACGAGCGCTTCGACTATTTCCTCTTCGCCCACGGTTCGGACGTATTTCCCTTGCCGGTAGATAGCGGCCTTTCCTTTTCCGCAGCAGGCGGCTGCGTCTGCGCCGTCGGCTTCGCCGGGTCCGTTGACGATGCATCCCATCACCGCGACGGTTACATGAGGCTTCACGTCAGCCAGTGCGGTGCGGACTTCTTCAGCCAGCGTGGCGACGTCCGCTTCGGTCCGGCCACAGGTCGGACAGGCGATTATCTCGGCCCCTTCGCGCGCGCGCAGGCGAAGCGAAGCGAGAAGTTCCTTCGCAGCGGCTACTTCAGCCACCGGGTCGCCGGCGAAACTGATGCGAACCGTATCGCCGATTCCCTCCGCCAGCAGCGTCCCTAACGCAGCCACCGACCGCACCAGGCCTGTCGAGGCGGTCCCGGCGTGGGTCAGCCCCAAATGCAGCGGATAGTCAAACCGCTCGCTCAAAGCGCGATTGACCGCGATGGTTGTCATTGCGTCGTGGCTCTTGGCCGACAGGACAAGGTCGTGAAAATCGGCTTCGATGAAGACTTCGAGGTAATCGGCGATGGTTTCGACCATCAGTTCATCCATTGGTTTGGCGAGTTGATCGGTCCGGCGGTCGCCGTCCGTTCGGTCCATGACGGACCCTTCGTTGACGCCGACGCGGATGGGTATTCCGGCGTCTTTGGCTGCGTCGATAACTTCCCGAACAGCCTGCTTATCGGAGATATTACCCGGATTGAGGCGGATTTTATGCACGCCGGCTTCGATGGATTCGAGTGCTCGCTGGAACCGGAAATGTACGTCAGCCACTATCGGAACGGGAGCGGCGGCGACGATTTCGCCAAGAGCGGCTGTGTCTGCGGGTGTGGCGGCGGCGACGCGGACGATGTCGCAACCGGCCTGGGCCAAAGCCTCTATCTGCGCCAGAGTCGCGCGAACGTCGGACGTCGGCGTGGTGGTCATCGACTGGATGCTCACCGGCGCACCGCCGCCGATGCGAACGCCGCCGACGCTTACGCCGCGAGTCTTTCCGCGTTGAATTTCAGGAAGTTTCATGGTTGTATTTTATCAAGGATTTTCCGGCGGTGGATAAGATAGTAATCCCGCTGGATGCGGCATTGCCAATATCTTGTTTCCGGTGTCGCGTCCAGGTCGAAGACGGGCATCTCCGGCACGATGGATGAGTACATGCGCGACATAAGCCAGCCTGCCAGGTACGAATCAATCCCGGCTGGGTTGAACTTCGCGCCGGCGAAGACGCGGTCGAACCCCGTCGGTGCACCGGCCATAGCCAGCGCCGTCAGAACCCGCCGCTGTCCGAATTCGCCCGATTTGGTCAGTGCAGCGACTTTGTCGATATACTCCCGCCGGTTCAGTATCAGCATCGCGCAGTTGTACGAACCGGCTGCAAACTGGTCGTTTAGCCCGATGAGTCTGGATTCGATTACCTCGGCCAGGCTGTCGGCTTTGTCTGTTTCACGTGCCAGAAGCGCCAGCAGGATCGTCGCGTTTGCTCGGACGGTTTTGTTGTAGATACCGGGTCCGAAAAATACGCCTCCGATTCGCCAGGCATCGTCCGTTCGGCTTTTGGCGAGGTTCCATGCCACGTAATCGCCGGCAAGGTAGATTTTGGACTCACAGGCAACCAGCAGTGATTCGTCCGCCTGTTTGCCGGCGAGTTTGAACAGTGCCGTTGCCGCCGCAGCCGACGGAACCGGCGTATCCGAGCCTCCTGCCGCCCGACCCAGGATGGTAAGCGTTCTCGACATTAGTGCCGTGTCTTTGGCGATGATTTCACGTCGATTCGCGATGGCTTCGGATGCGAGGATCATTGCGACGGATGTTCGTGGGTGCCAGAGTTTTTCCATTACCGTGACGAAAATGTTCGCAGGCATATCGAGTTTGGCCGCTGCGTTTATTGCCGCAGCGAGCGTGGTCGCGTCGCCGCCGGTCAGTTTTTTTCTACGTAAAATGAGTCTATCGATGGTCCCCTGCTGTATGAGCGGTTTGGCCTCGTGGATTTTCAGTCTTCCCGCTGCTATCAAGACCGAAGCGGGACTGATTTGCCCGTGTCGCTGTGAGTCCTTCAGCACTTTCATAACCGCCGGTCCGACAGATTCCTTATTAAGCATCGTCGAGACATACAGCAGTTTATCCAACAGGTTGCCCTTACCGGCCTTGTGTGCCGACAGTACGGCTTGGGCAATTTGTGCTGCGAACTTTTTCGGTTCCAGCCTCGCCAGTGCGTAAGCGGCAGCAGCGTGTTCGTCGTCGGTTTGAGGTTCTTCGAGGATTTTAGCGATGGCGTCCGTGCAGGTTTTTCGTCCGGCGAGGCCTGCGTCAATGGCCGCCGAGGCGCGGACCTGCGGTTTGTCGTCGCCGAGCAGTTTGGTCAGCGTTTCGTCGTCGCCAAGCCGGCACGCCAGAAGGGCTGAAGCGGAGCGAATCCCGGATGATACGTCTCCTGCCGCCAGACTAAGCGCCTTGCGGACGTGGACGTTATCGCGCCCGTCCAGAATGAGCCTGTGCAGAAAGACGCCCCTTGCCTCGACGAATCGGTCGTTATCGTCGCTGATGCAGGAGATGAATTTGACCAGGTAGAACCTGTCGAGTTGTTCGCCTTTTCGTGAGGGCGTGCGGAATTTTCCAAGGCGGTTCAGCACGCTTACCATCGCTGAAAACTGGGCGTCCCCAGCCGAGTCAAGCCTGCTTTCTATCCGCTCAATGAGTTGAGGCCGGTCTTCCGCGACGGACACGGCCAGGACGATTCCCTGCTTGCGCCGGAGCGGGTCTTCGGAGTCGAGCATGTCGAGGATTTTCATATCCCGCACAATCGGTATTGCCACCCATGCCGCCACTACGCCCAGTATCACCGCAATCAGACTGGTCATTATCCGCCGTTGCCAGCGGTGCTGCCGAAAATAACTAAATATCGCGCCCATATTTTATGAGTGTATGTCCGCTCGCCCGCCTCCGTCAATCGCCAAAACGAATCCCCATCAGTTCCGACCACCGTATCAGGTTCACCATCCTCCAGATATGCCGGTCGAACCGTTTGCGTCCCTCGGCCACCGCTTGCCATTCCTTTTGAACCTCCCGACAGTTCAACGGACTCGCCGCCGAAGCCGCATCGCTCCGGAAGATACCGTCAGCCCAGGGTCTCAGGGCGGTCAACCAGTTTTTTTCGGGCGTCTCGAAACCTATTTTATCCTTACGCTCCAGAATTTCTTCCGGAACGATTCCGCGCATTGCGCGACGGAAAAGCAACTTGCCCGTCCCGTCCGGACCGATGTGATATTCTTCAGGCAGGGACAGGCAAAACTCCGCCAGTTCCGGCGTCAGGAACGGAACGCGACTCTCGACGGAAAAAGCCATGGAGTTCCTGTCCTCGTATCGAAGTAGTTTCGGTACGCTGGTGCGGGTCAGCGTTTCATACAGTTGCTCCCTGAGCGCATCGCGCCGGAGGCATTGGCGGGGAAATTCAGGTAAAACCGATCGCCGGCGGAACCATTCGCCGTTGAGCCATTGTGGCAGAAGGTTTTGACCGATTAATCTCAAGGCTGGGGCTTTCAATTTGTCGGGCAGCATGAATGCGCCCGTATAGCACAATATCCATAATCCCCCAGCCGGTCCCGGCAGCCTCATCGCCCGTGCGAGCAGACGTGCTGCCGAAAGCAATTGTCCCTGCCTCAAAAGAGAAGTTACGCGAGCGCCTACATAATACCTGTATCCGCCCAGGATTTCGTCGGCTCCCTGCCCGTCCAGCATGACCTTTATCCCGGCCTCGTGCGCAAGGCGAAATACGCGATACTGTGCATACATGCTCGTACCGCTTACCGGCTCGCTTTGCGCGGCGATCATGTCGTCAAGGTCGGCGACCATTTCTTCCGGCCTGATCCTGACTTTATGCGAATGAGCGCCGGACTCACCGACGATAAGATCGACCCATTTCTCCTCGCTGATAGCATCGTCTGAAGCGACGTAACTGAACGTGCTGATCCGCAGGTCGTCGCCCTGGATATGCCGCATCGCCATGACAATGGCTGAAGAGTCGATCCCGCCGGATAATGCCGCACCGACGGAAACATCGCTGCGAAGATGAATTTGAACGTTCCGGAGAAAAAGTTCCCGCAATTTATCAGCCGCTTCATCAAACGACAGGTCCGCCCGTCGGGAAGTGTCCATCCGCCAATAGCGGACCTGCTCCGGTTCGGAATGCGAATCGACGGGAATCTCAATGTAATGCGCCGAACGGAGCTGGCGAACGTCGGCCAGAAGGGTCTGGTCGCCGTAATCGGTAATGCCGAAACGGAGATACTCATACAAACGAGACGGATTTGCCCGACGAGCGACGTCTCGAATTTCCAGGAGTGCCCTTATCTCGCTGGAAAAGGCGAAAAACCGCTCGCAACTGACATAGTACAGAGGTTTTATCCCGAAAAAGTCGCGTACCAGCAGCAACTTACGGTCTTTGGTGTCCAGAATGACGGCAGCGAACATTCCAACCAGACGCCCGATCGCCTCATGCCCCCAATGCGCCCACGCCGACAACAGCACTTCGGTATCACTTCGACTCCGAAAGCGGACGCCCTTCGCTTCGAGTTCTTCCCGCAGTTCCAGGTAGTTGTAGATTTCCCCGTTGAAGACGATGTGATATCGTCCATCGGGCGTGCTCATAGGCTGAGCGCCCACCCGGGTAACGTCGAGAATGGACAATCGCCGGTGCGCAAACCCGACTGAACAGCCCCCCGGCAACTCGTCAATGCTTTGTGAAACCCGCACCTGTCCGTTCGGCGACCACGAAAGAAAACCAAGGTCGTCCGGACCTCTATGCGCCAGACAATCGCTCATTCGCGCAAGCGTCTTCGAGTTCACGCAGGTTCCGTCGAAACGTATTATCCCGGCAATTCCACACATCAGGTCGAAACTCGTCCTCTTTTTGACGCCATAACGTCCCCATATGCCCATCATTTCAGAAGTGCGATGATTTTTTCGGCACTGTGCCCGTCGCCGTAGAGGTCGGTGGGGCGGTCGGCGGGTAGCGAGCAGCCAGTCTGTTCAAATTCATCCACAGCCGCGACGATTTTCTGCGTATCAGCGCCGACGACGCGGTTACATCCAGCCTGGACCAGTTCGACCCATTCCGTCTCGTCTCGCAGCGTAATGCAGGGTTTCTCGAACCAATATGCCTCCTTCTGCACGCCGCCGGAGTCGGTGAGGATAAGCCGGGCGTTGGCTTCCAGCGTCAGCATGTCCAGATACGCGACCGGTTCGATTAAAATAGGGGACGCTAACCTATTTTTGCTCTGGTGGCGGTGCCGAGGATGTGTACGTGAGGGCTGGGGAGGCGAAAATAGGTTAGCGTCCCCTATTTTACCTCGCGTACGCGGGTGCATGGGCAGGATAATCGGCATATCAATCTGCTCGAAGGCCTGGCCGATACTGTTCAAGCGGTCGGGGTCGTCGGTATTTTCAGCCCGGTGGATCGTGGCGAGGTAATACGAATTCGGCTGAAGTTTCAGCGTTTGCATTATGTCGCTTTTTTCCCGTGCGAGTTCGGTATTGAACAGGACCGAGTCGTACATCACGTCGCCGACGTTGTGGACGCCTTCGGTTATTCCTTCTTCAGCCAGGTTTCCGACGGCAGTCGGTGTCGGGCATAGCAGCAGCGTCGAGAGACGGTCTGCGACGATGCGATTGATTTCTTCGGGCATCCGCCGGTTGTAACTTCGCAGACCCGCTTCGACGTGCGCGACGGGGATGTGGAGTTTGGCCGCTGCCAACGCGCCGGCAAGCGTCGAATTGGTGTCGCCGTAGATGAGTACCCAGTCGGGTTTGGTTTCGGTCAGGACATTTTCGAGTTTTTCCAGCATCGCCCCGGTTTGTTGGCCATGGGGTCCTGAACCGACTTTGAGGTTCACGTCCGGACGCGGAATGTGGAGTTGGTCGAAAAACACCTTCGACATATTCTCATCATAATGCTGCCCTGTGTGAACGATGTGCTCATTGAGCGTGATGGTCGTCGATGTCCGGTCAAATTCGGCGACGGCCCGGCTGACCGCAGCGGCTTTGATGAACTGTGGACGTGCGCCCACGATGGTGATTATTTTGATGCTCTTCATCGTGCGACATCATACAACGGATTTTCATAAACTAATAGAGTCTTGACCGGAGATGTTTAAACGGGACAATCGCTTATCGAGATCGATTATTTTTGATTTGATAACTTATCGGAGCGTAACAGATGCGGTTTCTTTTCGATTTGGGTCATCCTGCGCACTTTCATCTGTTCAAGAACGTTATAAGCGTGCTGAAGGACCAGGGGCATCGCGTTTTGATAGTTGCCCGCCAAAAGGATTGCCTTCCTGAATTGCTTCGTGAATCCGGTTGGCCTCATATTTTTATTCGTCGCAGACGGCGTGGGCTGGTTTCCCTGGGGGTCGAGGCGTTGAAGGTGCTTGGGCGGGTATCGTTTGGGGGGCTTATCAAACCGGTCGATCTGATGATAGGCACTTCCATCGTGATAGGTCCGGCTTCGCGTATGACCGGCGCAACTTCGGTGGTATTCTGCGAGGATGACGCCTCTGTGGTTCCGATGTTCGCCAAAGTTGCGTACAAGGCGTCCCATTACATTGTTACGCCGCGCTCTCTGGAGCATGAGGCTTATGGTCCTAAGCACCTGACGTACCGGGGTTATCACGAGTTGGCATATTTGCATCCTGATGTATATCGTCCCGATCCCGGTGTGCGTGAATTGCTCGGCGTAAAGCCCAATGAGAAATACTTCGTTCTTCGCCTGGTCGCGTTGACTGCCCATCACGACATCGGTCAGAAGGGCGTCAACCCTACCCAGGCGCAGGCAGTGGTTGAGCGGCTCAGCCCGCACGGACGGGTTTTCATCAGCGCCGAAGCCGAGGTTCCCGAAAACCTCAAACAGTACATTCTCCCGACGCCGGTGGAGAAGATTCTCGACGTAATGGCCTTTGCCGAAATGGTCGTAGGCGACAGTCAGACCATGACGATCGAGGCTGCGGTAATCGGGACGCCTTCGTTACGCTGCAATACCTTCGTGGGTCGGTTGTCTGTCCTTGAAGAGTTGGAGCACCGTTACGGACTTACTGTCGGCATCAGGCCTGAGAATTTCGACAAGGTATTCGAACAGATAGACATCTGGCTTGCCCAGGACGACCTGAAGCAGCAATGGGCACGGAAGCGAGACGTCATGCTGGAAGAATGTGTCAACCTGAACGACTGGATGCTAAAACTGTTTGATCGTCTCGCGCATCATAAGAGTATCGGGCTCGGATTTCGGCGAGCTCAATCGAGTCGCGGTATATTCCGCTCGCGGCGCAGGCCTCAAAAGCGTGCTCCGACCCTTACCGCAAGTCCCATGGAGACCTATGGCCCACTCGAAAGGGACAAACCTCTCCAGGATAAATACGCGATACGCGAGCCTGTCGCGCGCCATCTGGTCAGGAATTTTTTCAGGTCGATAGAGGAGTTGTTGAATATCGCCGGCGGTCGAATTCTGGACGTCGGCGCCGGCGAAGGCGACGCATACCAGTTCCTCTCGCCTGAGATAGTTGCCCGTGGCGTTACGGCGTTGGAGATTAATCCAGCCTGCTTTGCCCGCATGGCAAAGATCGCCCCTTCGCTCAAACCGGTTGAGGGTACTATTTACGAAATACCGTTTGAGGATAATTTATTTGAAACCGTGCTCTGTTCGGAGGTTCTGGAGCATCTCGATGACCCGGACAAGGGTTTGCGTGAACTGCTGCGTGTCAGCAGTCGATGGGTACTTATCAGCGTGCCCCGCGAACCGATATGGCGGATTCTCAACATGGCGCGAGGGGCTTACTGGCGTCAATTCGGTAACACTCCGGACCACGTGCAGCATTGGAGCAAGCGAGGTTTCATCCGTTGGGTGGAGCAATATGCCGAAGTAAAGGTCGTCCGCTCTCCGCTGCCGTGGACTATCATTCTGGCCTCACCGCGGGGCTAACTTACTGCGTGCATTTGCTTCAGGTTTTGCCATGTGGCCGCTACGCGGTCCATCAAACCCATGTTCTGGAGCGACAGCGCCAATGCCGCCCGAACCTGCCTGTTTCCCGGCGCAAGCGAAGCCGCCTTTTCCATATGCTCAACGGCGTTGGAGAACTGCCGACGATCCGTCTGTAACAACGCAAGGCGATAGTGCAGGTCCACGTACTCGTTCTTCAGTTCCAGCGCCTGTTTGAAGGTTTCGACGGCTTGGTCTGTTTGTCCCAGTTCCTGCTGGGTAATTCCCCGCCGGATGATTGCAGCGACGTACGTCGGATTGATACGGGCGGCTTCGGTGAACTGTTCG
>JAUVIQ010000164.1 GCA_030592655.1 Planctomycetales bacterium
GCACGGTCCGCCGGTTTTTCCTCGCGCACGACGGCCAGGCGGACAGCGGTGATCTTGTCCCAGCCGGCGGGTTTGCCCCTGTGGTCTGTAAAGTGTTTGCACTGCAGCGTGAGTGTGTTCGTCCCCGGCGGGACGTACAGCCAGGTGTAGCGATACCACGCATCACCGCTTCGCAGATAGACCATCATAAACGCCCCGCGCCCCTTGTCGGCGGCAACGTCCATGGCGATCCGGCGGCAGTTCGACAGGTCCCACTTGCCGCTGCGCTCCCAGATAAGTTGCCAATCCTTGTTGGCACCGAAATTGCACGGCAGTTTCAGCGCAGCGTTACCGCCGATTGTCCCGATGCCGACGGGCGGACAACCCTTCTCAACGGGCTTCCAATGTGCGCGGGCGGCCTCGGCTGAAGCGTACCGGCAATCATCCAGCAGGACCGTCTTATCGTCCCCCGCCGCAACACCGGCCTGTAATAAAATAACGCCCGCGAAAAACAATATGGCAATTCGTTTCATGGCAACTCTCCCGATTTGTAAATTTCCTTGTTCCCGGTTTGACAAATCCGTCAGGGCGATTATCTTACATCGCTCTGCGATACGATAACCATCAACTTTTACGGGAACAATAATTATGAAACTCTCCAGCCGAATTAAAAGTGTAAGCCCCAGCGTAACGCTTGCGGTAACCGGTAAGGCCAGGCAGATGAAGGCCGACGGTATCGACGTGGTATCCTTCGGGGCGGGCGAGCCGGACTTCCCGACGCCGTCGTTTATCTGCGCCGCTGCAAAGGCGGCACTCGACGCCGGCGATACAAAGTACACTCCGAAGTGCGGAGCAGACCTCAAGGCCGCTATCGTCGAAAAACTCAAACGCGAGAACAATCTCAACCTCGCCCCGGAAAATATCCTCGCAACCTTCGGCGGGAAACAGGCGCTGTTCAACGCATTTCAGGTCTTACTGAATCCCGGCGAAAAGGTGCTTATCCCGGCTCCCTACTGGGTCAGTTATCCCGAACAGGTCAAACTCGCCGGAGGCGAAAGCGTCTTCATCCCCACAGGACCGGAAAAAGGTTTTAAGATTACCGGCGAGGATATAATCGCACATGCAGGCGATGCGAAAATCCTCATAATCAACAGCCCATGCAACCCGACCGGAGTAACCTATACGCCCGAAGAACTGGCAGACATCGCCAACGCGGTGCTACAGACGGACCTGATCGTCTTTACCGACGAGATTTACGAGAAACTCATTTACGGCGACACCCGTTTCGTCAGTTTCGCTTCGCTGGACGAGCGATTGGCCGAGCGGACGTTGACGTTCAACGGCCTGGCCAAAACCTTCAGCATGACCGGATGGCGGATAGGATGGGTGGCCGGTCCCGCCGATGTCGTCAAGGCGATGGCAACGCTGGCGTCGCACCAGACCAACAGCCCGGCAGGTTTCATCCAGGCAGGAGCGTTGGCGGCCTACACAGACCCGGCCGCCGCTGAAACCGTCGAGGCAATGCGGCAGGAGTTCGAGAAGCGAGGCCTGCATATGCACCAGCGTCTGAACGCCATCGAAGGCTTCTCCTGCGCCGAACCGACCGGAGCATTCTACTGCTTCCCAGACGTATCCGCCCGCTACGACAAAGTTGCCGGTTCGCTGGAGTTCGCCGGTCTCTGCCTGGAACAGGCCAGGGTTGCCCTGGTTCCGGGAATCGCTTTCGGCGAGGACCGCTGCGTCCGCCTCTCGTTCGCCACGAGCCTGGAGCAGATTGACAAAGGCATCGACCGTCTGGAAGAAATGCTCAAACGAGCGTAATCATTGGGTGCGTCTCCAGGTTGGAGCATAGTTACCACGATAAAACCATGCCTCGCTAAAGCGAGCACGCCAACGGAATTCCTCCCTAAAACGGATACACCCAATCTGTTGGCGTGCTCGCTTTAGCGAGGCATGGTTTTATCGTGATCTTAATCCCAATTTTTTCAGTTGACATTTCGCCTTCAAGCAAGCAGAATCTTCAATTCGATGCTCTCGAAGCATTGGGGATTCAGACGAGAAACTTACAATAAACCTTCCGTAAAATTGAACTTCAAGCAGAAAGGAACAGGTAAAAAAATGGCAGAGCAAGAACACAAGGCAATCGACTCGCTCATGAGCGAGAGCAGAACGTTTCCCCCGCCGGCGGAACTGTCGGCCAAGGCGCATATCAAGTCGCCTCAGCAGTACCAGGAAATGTACGACCGGTCAATCAGCGACCCCGACGGATTCTGGCTGGAACAGGCGAAACAACTCCACTGGTTCAAAGAACCGACCAAGGCGTGCGAATTCACATGGGACACCGAAGCCCGTAAAATCGAGCACACATGGTTCGCCGACGGTGAACTGAACGTATGCTACAACTGTCTCGACCGCCACCTCGGAACCCCGACCGCCGACAAGGCAGCACTCGTCTGGCAGGGCGAGCCGGAAGAAGATACCAAGACGCTGACCTACAACCAGTTGCACAAAGAGGTCTGCAAATTCGCCAATGTCTTGAAATCGTTCGGCGTCAAGAAGGGCGACCGCGTCTGCATCTACATGCCGATGATACTGGAACTTCCGATCGTCATGCTGGCTTGCGCCCGAATCGGCGCGATCCACTCAATCGTCTTCGGCGGATTCAGCGCCGACGCGCTCCGCGACCGCATCAACGACTCAGACTGCAAAATCCTCATCACCGCAAACGTCTCGCTGCGAGCCAGCAAGCATATCCACCTCAAGGATATCTCAGACAACGCGCTGAAAGACACCCCGACCATCGAAAAGGTCGTCGTCGTAAAACGAAACGAAGAACCTTGCCACATGGAAGATGGCCGCGACGTCTGGTATCACGACCTGATGGCCGACGCCTCGAACGAGTGCGAGGCCGAGCATATGGGAGCCGAGGACCCGTTGTTCATCCTCTACACCTCCGGCTCGACCGGCAAGCCCAAGGGCGTCGTTCACACACCGGCTGGATACCTGCTGCACACAATGCTCAGCCATAAGGTCATTTTCGACATTCACGAAGACGACATGTACTGGTGCACTGCCGACATCGGATGGGTTACAGGACACAGTTACATCGTCTATGGCCCGCTGGCCGGTGGCGCGACAAGCCTGATGTTCGAAGGCGTCCCGACCTATCCCGATGCAGGCCGGTTCTGGCAAATCGTCGAAAAGTACAAAGTCAGCGTTTTCTACACGGCCCCGACGGCTATCCGGGCGCTTAACCGCCATGGCGACGATTGGCCTGCGAAGTACGACCTCAGTTCGCTCCGGATTCTCGGATCGGTCGGCGAACCGATTAACCCCGAAGCCTGGATGTGGTACCACGAGCACATCGGCAAGGGCAAATGCCCGATCGTCGATACGTGGTGGCAGACCGAGACCGGCGGGATTCTCATTACCCCGCTGCCGGGAGCGCATACGCTCAAGCCAGGCAGCGCCGGCAGGCCGTTCTTCGGCGTCGAGCCGCTGATACTCCGTGAGGACGCAACCGAATGCGGCGTCAACGAAGGCGGAAAACTCTGCATCACGAAGCCCTGGCCCGGAATGATGCGAACAATGTGGGGCGACCACGAGCGGTTCGTCGATACCTACTGGACGATGTACAAAGACCTCTACTTCACCGGCGACGGATGCCGGATCGATCCGGACGGCGATTACTGGCTGATGGGCAGAATCGACGACGTAGTCAACGTTTCCGGGCACCGCATTGGAACGGCAGAAGTCGAATCCGCGCTGGTCTCTCACGCCAAGGTTGCCGAAGCCGCCGTTGCCCCGATGCCGCACGAAATCAAGGGCCAGGCGCTGTACGCATACGTAACCCTCGTCGATGGCGTCGAAGAATCCGACGAACTGAAGAAGGAACTGGTCAAGCACGTTCGCAGCGAGATCGGACCGATTGCCGCGCCGGATAAGATTCAGTTCGCCCCCGCCCTTCCGAAGACACGGTCCGGTAAGATTATGCGGCGAATCCTCCGCAAAATCGCCGAAGGCATCGCCGACAAGAGCACACTCGGCGACACATCGACACTGGCCGACCCGACCATTGTCGATTCGCTGATCGAAGGCAGACAATAAGAGAACCTTTTAGACACATTGCCACCCCCGTGCCGGAAAAAGGTGCGGGGGTGGCGTCATTTTCGGAGTCTGACAAATGAGCGAAAACCCCAAAGTAATGAACCGTAATCTCGTCGTAGTCGGCGCGATTCTTATCCAGCTGTGCCTGGGCGCTATCTACGCATGGAGCGTTTTTACGCCGCCGTTGAAGGCAAAAGACGCAACCGCCATTGTGGGCGTGTATGCTCCACCCAAAAGGGATACTGCACCGCAACTTGGGTTGGATAAGGCAAAACTCGACGAAATGAGGGCGGACTTTAAAGCACCGATGAAGCAATTGGAGGAAGTTGTCGCCAAGATAAAGGGTTCAACCGACAAAGATAAAACCGATCTGCTCAAGGCACAGAAAACGGTAATAACCGGGACCGTCAACGGGATAATTTGCAAGCATGTTGCTCCCGAAAAGATCGATATGCTTTCCTATGGTTTCACCAACACACAGACACAGGTTATTTTCGCGGTGGGTCTGGCGGCATTTGCGGTCGTTATGGTTATCGCCGGGCGACTGATGCCGAAGATAGGCCCGAGGAAGCTGGCTATCGCCGGCGGACTCGTGCTCGGCGCCGGGTACATCCTTGCCGGACTGTTCGGCGGAAAGAGTTATCCCACCCTGATCGCATTTATAGGTTTAATCGGCGGCGCGGGCATAGGTCTGGCGTACGTCGTACCCATTGCGGTAGGTATGAAATGGTTCCCCGACAAGAAGGGAATGATCTCCGGCTTGGCGGTGGCGGGTTTCGGGTTCGGAGCGCTGCTTTGGATCAAACTGGCCGGTAGTTGGGGCAACCTGATCGCCGACATGGGGCTTGGAACAACATTTGTTATCTACGGTATCGCCTTCTTCCTGGCGTGCTTGATTGGGTCGGTGTGGATGGTAAATCCACCGAAGGACTGGAAGCCCAAAGGCTGGAACCCGCCGCAGGCGGACCCCTCGGGCAAACATGTCGCCGGGGCAGTGGACTTCACAAGCCGCCAGATGCTCGCCAGGCCGCAGTTCTACATGATCCTGCTGTGCTTCGCTTTCGGCGCAAGTGCCGGGCTTATGAGCATTGGCCTGATGAAATTGTTTCCGATGAAAGCGATGATGTCGGGAGGAATGGGCTGGGCCAAAGCCAGCGCCGCAGCCGCTATGGCCATGGCCGTATTCTTCTCCCTGGCCAACGGTATCGGGCGAATCGCCTGGGGAACAGTATCAGATAAACTCGGACGGAAGGCGTCGATTGTGATAATGATGGCCACCCAGGGAGCGATCGTGATCCTGTTCCAATGGATGGCCGGTACGCCTGCACTGTTGTACCTGGGCGCTGCCCTGATCGGATTCAACTTCGGCGGAAACTTTGCATTGTTCCCGAGCATCACAGCCGACACCTTTGGGACAAAGTACGTCGGGCAGAACTACGGATGGGTGTTCCTCGCCTACGGGATCGGTGGAATTCTAGGCCCGATCATGGGCGGGCGCATGGGCGACAAGGGCATTTTCCCGCTGGCGTTCACCATCTGCGGTGTACTTTGCATACTCGCTGCCGTTATCGCCTTGATGATTACGCACCCGAAAAAAGCGACGGCGTAAGAATTATCTAAAAGCGTATTTGTACTTGCGCGGCGGGGCTTTGTCCCGCCGCGCTTTTAATAGGTATGAGCAAACACAACGCAATCCTGCTTATCGGTCCGACCGGTTCGGGTAAGACGCCGCTGGGCGAACTGCTCGAATCCCAAGGCCTCCGTAACCGACGATGCTTCCACTTCGACTTCGGACAAAACCTCCGACGGGTGCCATGCCCTCACGCGAAGCGGGTGGGCATGCTTGGTCAATCCGACATGCTCACGCCCTCCGGGCAAGAACATGGCACCCGTCTTACGCCTGAAGAACTCGGAGTCGTCGCCCGCTCGCTCGAAACCGGCTCGCTGCTGGAAGATGAGCATTTCGGCATCGCACGGAAAATCCTGATGGCATTTCTGAATGAGCGGAACATCAGCAAAGATGATATTATTATCCTCAACGGCCTGCCGAGACACGCCAGCCAGGCCGAAGGTATCGATTCGATAATAAACGTCCAGTCTGTAGTGTATCTGTCGTGTTCACCGGAAGTCGTTTATAATAGAATCCACTGCAACGCCGGCGGCGACAGGACAGGACGAATTGACGACGATATCGAGTCAATCAAACGCAAACTCGATATCTTCGCCGAACGAACCGCCCCGCTGCTGCAACACTACCGTCAGCACGGAGCGAAGATAGAAACGATTGAAATCACGCCGGTAACTACGGCACAAGAGATTTTGGAGAGGCTGAATACTGTCTAATCGCCGCCGTACCGGCAACGGCTAAACGGATTACGAATTACCAGTTACCAATTACTATATTCCGAAAGGATTGACTCGATGCTTGATGTTGACAATACAATTCTGGTAGTAATTGACGTGCAGGGCAAATTGGCGCAGTTGATGTGCGAAAAGGTTTCGCTTTTTGAGAACCTGACGAAACTTATCAAGGCTGCCGGCGTTCTGGAGGTTCCGATTATCTGGACCGAGCAGTATCCCGAAGGTCTCGGCCCGACAATCCCCGAAATCGCCGAGTTGCTCCCCGGCGAGCCGATTCCCAAAGTCGCCTTCAGTTGCTGCGGCGAGAAGCGTTTCGTCGAAGCGATGGAAGAACTGGGCCGGAATCAGGTCCTGCTCTGCGGCATCGAGACGCATGTCTGTGTGTATCAGACAGCCATTGATTTGCTCAGTACGGCTTACGAAGTAGAGGTTGTCTCCGACGCCGTTTCGTCTCGCACGCCGGCCAACAAAGCCATCGGCCTGACGAAAATGCAGAGCGCCGGAGCGTCCATTACCTGCGTCGAGACGGCAGTTTTCGAGTTGCTGGAGGTGGCAGGTGGCGAGAAATTCAAGGCGATTTTGAGCATTGTGAAGTGAACCTTTACAGGTCTGTAATAGTGCTCGGTATGGTAGAGCATCTTACGAGCCGCGACTGCAAAGGAGCGGTCGGACCAGTGCGAAAGTCTTAATGACCGCTCCCTTACAGTCGCGGCTCGTAAGCGTGCTCCCCATACAAGGCGCACTAATTAATTGGCGGTCGTATAACACAACCCTATCTACTTGCCGTCACGTTTGCGCA
>JAUVIQ010000068.1 GCA_030592655.1 Planctomycetales bacterium
AGATAGCGGAGTGGTTACACATACAGTAAAGATAGGGTCCAGGGAAAAACTGAGTCCGATTTGATTTGATGGTAAAAACGAAAGTCAGGAAGATTACTACTCGCCAGTTGGCGATCGAAGCCGCTCGCATCGCACACGACCGCCACGGCGAAGATATCGTCGTGCTGGACCTTCACGGCATCAGCCCGGTGGCGGATTACTTCGTAATTTTCACCGGAACCTCAGGCCGGCAGATGTCGGCAGTGGGCGAAGAAATCGCCGACACCGCCGCCAAAGTCGGGCATAAGGCATTCCACGTCGCTGGACGTGATTCAGGCCAGTGGGTTCTACTGGATTTCTTCGACGTCGTCGTACACATTTTCGACGAAGAACACCGCCAATACTACGACCTCGAACTCATCTGGGGCGACGCACCGCGCCTGCGATGGAAAAAGAAGGCCACAAAGTCCCTATGACCTACGACCTTTCAGAATGAATATCCGACGAGAACTTGAGCAGCGACTCTCGGCTGCGATGGCCAAAGCCATCGGTCAGGACGCACCGGCTATGGTCGCGCCGTCCGCCCGTCCTCAATTCGGCGATTACCAGGCCAACGGCGTAATGTCCGTCGCCAAACGCCTCAAAACCAATCCCCGCGAATTAGCGGAAAAAGTCGTCGCCGCAGTGGATTTATCCGACCTCGCCGAGAATCTCGAAGTCGCAGGCCCGGGATTCATCAATATCACACTCAAGGACGAATTTCTCCAACAGCAGGTCGCTAAAAGTCTCGCCGACAAGGAACACCTCTCCGTACCGCTCGCGGCTTCGCAGCAAACCGTCGTCGTCGATTATTCCGCCCCGAACCTCGCCAAGGAAATGCACGTAGGCCACCTCCGCAGCACAATCATCGGCGACGCCCTCGCCCGCGTGCTCGATTTCCTGGGCCACAATGTAATCCGCCAAAACCACGTCGGAGACTGGGGAACACAATTCGGAAAAATCATTCTAAGTATCTGGCATCTTTGCATGGAAGAGAAACGCAACGATCCACACTATCTGAATCGCAGTGATGAAAAACTCAAGGCGCTCCCGGATAAAGATGATCCGGCTGAAAGAAAGAAAGCACTAACGCCCATATGGAAGCAACACCAAAAAGACCTGTATGAAGACTGGGACGGGAAGGTATTTAAGGATTACCTGGAAAAAATAACAAGTGTCCTGACTTTTGATGATTTATTACCCGCCTACCAGTTCGTGAACCTTGTCGAGTCTCTCGCCGAAGGTACAGATTTGATAATTGACTCCTCCCCCGATCATAAGCCGGTGGAATTGGCAAAAGTATCCAGCCATGTAACACAGATGCTCCAAAATTTCGACAAACCAGAAAACAAACAGGAGAAAGATGCCTGGGAATACGCAAAAGAACTGACTCTAAAATCTTGTGATAAGATTTATGATCGCCTTGGTGTTCTGCTCACTTCCGATGATGTTCGCGGCGAATCGGCTTACAACGACGACCTGCCGAAGGTTGTGGAAGCATTGAAAGACAAGGGGCTGCTGACCGAATCCGAAGGCGCGCAGTGCGTCTTTCTGGATGAATTCAGGAACAAGGACAATGAGCCGCTGCCCGTGATTGTGCAGAAATCCGACGGCGGGTATCTGTACGCAACGACTGACCTGGCGGCTATGCGTTATCGCGTTTGTGAACTCCACGCCGGCCGCATCCTTTATGTAACCGACTCGCGCCAAGCGCTGCATTTCAAACAGGTCTTCGCTGTAGCGAAGGCGGCGGGGTTTGTACCGTCCGGCGTTTCGCTGGAGCATGTCCCATTCGGCACGATGATGGGTAAAAACAATCGGCCTTTCAAGACGCGCGAGGGCGAAATAGTTAAATTGATGAACTTGTTGGATGAGGCGGAGCAGCGGGCATTGGACCTCATCAACATCAAAAATCCCGACCTGCCGGACGAGCAGAAACTCGATATCGCTAAAATAATCGGTATCGGTGCGGTTAAGTACTCCGACCTGTCGCACAACCGCGCCAGCGATTACGTCTTTTCGTGGGACAAGATGCTGGCCCTGGACGGCAATACCGCCCCGTACATGCAATACGCCTACGCACGTATCCGCAGTATCTTCCGAAAGAACGAGCATCAAGCTAGCCGCGACCGGCAGGGAGCGGACAAGCCCGTCGCCCGAATAACGCTTGCAGACCCTGCCGAACGGGCATTGGCGGTGAAGTTGTTGCAATTCGCCGAGACGGTCGAAGCGGTCGCTGCCGAATCGCTGCCACACTTGCTTTGCGGATACCTCTTCGACCTGGCGGGGGCTTTTACGACGTTTTACGAGTCCTGCCCGGTGCTCAAATCCAACGAGCCGACCCGCTCAAGCCGTCTGGCGCTGTGCGAAGCAACGGCGACAACAATCAGCATCGGCCTGGGACTGCTCGGAATCGAAACCGTCGAACAGATGTAGATTGGTGGCGTGGTCGCTGCGTTTGCGACCACGTTTGTCTTAAGTCGGCTTTAACGTGGCCGCAAACACCGCGGCCACGGCACCCGACTGAAAGGTAAATGATATGAGCAGATTAATGGTTGGCGTCAGTGGCGTTCGTGGTATTGTCGGCGAGTCGTTGACGGATGAGGTTGCAGAACAGTTCGGGCGGGCGTTTGCGACAATGCTGCCGGCAGGGGCGACTGTCGCCCTGGGGTGGGATACTCGCCCGTCGGGGCCGATGATCCGCGACGCCGTCATCGCCGGGCTGAACGCAGGCGGCGTCAATGTCGTGGACCTGGGTATCGTCAGCACGCCGGGCGTGGCGATGATGATAAAACACCTTTCCGCAGGCGGCGGAATCGTTATAACCGCCAGCCATAATCCGGCGCCGTACAACGGCATCAAGTTCATGACGCCCGACGGCCTGAACCTGCCTGCCGACCAGGCCGAGAGGCTCAAAAACATTTGGCAAAGCGGGAAATTCACCACGTCCGAAACCTCCGGAACAATTACGCAAAACGACCAAACTCACTCCATCCACATCGAAGCCGTCTGCGGCATCATCGACGTCAAAGCCGTGGCCGGGCGGAAATTCAAGGTCGTTCTCGACAGTATCAACGGAGCAGGCTGCGTGGGGACCCCCCTGCTGCTGGAGAAACTTGGATGTGAATTGGTCCATATCAACTCCGAGCCGACGGGCGAATTCGCGCACAAGCCCGAACCGATTTCCGAAAATCTCGCCGGTCTGTGCGAAGCCGTCCGGGAGCACCAAGCCAACGTCGGCTTCGCCCAGGACCCCGACGCCGACCGGCTGGTAATCGTCGATGAAAACGGTAAATTCATCGGCGAGGAATACACGCTGGCGCTGGCGTCGGCCTTTGTGCTGCGTCAACAAACCGGCGACTTGGCGACAAACCTTTCGACCTCGCGGATGATGGACGACATAGCAGCGTCGGCCGGCATGAAACTGCACCGCACGCCCGTCGGCGAGGCCAACGTCGCCGATGCGATGAATCAGTATGGCTGCGTCTTCGGCGGCGAAGGCAACGGCGGCGTGATAGACCCGCGAGTGGTGCTCGTCCGCGACAGTTTCGTCGGAATCGTGCTGATGCTGAATTACCTGGTCGAGACTGGTAAGGCCGTAAGCGAACTGGCTTCGGACCTGCCGAAATACGAGATGCACAAGGAAAAATTTCCCTGCCCGCCCGAAGCGGCTGAGAAGATTCTCTTGGCAGTGCGTGAAGCGTTTTCTTCTCGGCCCAGTGCGAAAATCAACGACGCCGACGGTCTGCGGGTGGATTTACCGCAAGGCTGGCTTCACGTGCGAGCGTCGAATACCGAACCGATTATGCGAATAATAACCGAGGCCCGCGATGCCGAGTCGGCTGGGAAAATCGCCGAAGAAGTGCGAAAAATCGCTGACGTAGCACGGGCGTCCCGCCCGTGATCGTTCATATGACACAGGCGTAAAAAATCACGGGCGAGACGCCCGTGCTACGATGTCTGTCGCTTTTAGAAATGCTTCGCAGACGAAATCCACTGCTTTTGCGATGTCCGGCGTCATTTCTGAACCGAAGTCCACACATATCGGCTGGATTCCCAATACGACGCGCCGGCAGGGATGGAACATATTCAGCACGTCCAGGAAAGCAATCGGCGCAGGCCCGTGCGTGCTCGGACCCTGACCTGTCAGCGAATCGGATGAAAACAACTCCACCGCCCCCGGCTCGGCGTCGAAATTCAACGCATCGACTATCAGGACGGTATCGGGTTTGGTCTCGACGATCTTCATCAGGAAACTTTCCGGAACCATCTGGACATTAAAAACCTTCCAGGGGATTTTCCCGTCGATTCGCCCCGCCACCATAGGCCCGGCCCCGTCGTCGCCGGACATTTCATTGCCGACGCAAATAATCACGCTTTCGGACGTCAGAAATTCGGCGATATGTTTGGCGAGATGCTCAATCGTATCGATTCCGACGTTGTGCTTGTGCTCGTGATCGTGGCCTGCGGACATACCCTTGACCGTCTGCTCGATATTCTCACGCAGGCTGCACTGGATTTTGTGATTTGTGGACATTGTGAACTTTCCGAGATTAACCCTTTATGACAGAAGTATAGCAGGATTATAGGGATTTTATTTTACTACCACAGCGCGAAGTAATACCGGCTGACTGTCGCTCAGGCCCGAAGGGCCGATCAGAAGTTAGCCGTGCCCGTCAGGGCACGGTGCATGCGACAGAACATCCATAGCCCCAACGGGGCGATAGAAATTATCCCAGGAATGACATTTTCTGTCGCCCCTTCAGGGCTATTGGTATAACTCCTTTCTGTCCGAGGGCTTACGCCCCCGGCTAACTTCTAATCGGCCCTTCGGGCCTACACTACTTCTCGCGTAGTATTAAAATCCCTGTAATCTCTAAATCCCTGAAATCCCGCTCTCTTTGTCTCCTTATTCGCCCCAGACTTCGCGGATAACAATGGTTCGCCGGCAGTCGGTGCAAAGGATACGCATCAGTTCGTTTCGCGCCAACGGTTCGGCCACATCGTCAGCGAACGGTTCAGCCAGGCCCATCGAACCGTCGGCTGTAAGTATCAGCGTGGGATTGGCGTAGGCCTTGGCTCCGAGTTTTTCCGCCAGCCAGATAAGATGCTTTCGCGTACCGACGACCGCACCGCAACTTTGGCAGATTACCAGTTCGTGCTCGATACTGTTTCGCAGTTCCGAGCGGTCGAATGTCGCCATATCGAATGTCTTTGTCAGTTGGACGCCGGTCTCGACGGTGCAGTTCAGTTCGCACTGGCCGCAGAAAACGCACTTGTCGTGGTGGATGGTAAGTCGGCGGACGGGTGGATCGGCGGCGGTGTCGTCTTCGACCTTTATCGCCAGGGCGGGGCAGACCTCCGCGCAGGCCTTGCAACCGATGCAGTCGTCCTCGTTGTACTCGCTCCTTCCTCGAAATCCGTCGGGCGGTACGTGCGGCTCGAAGGGGTACTTCGTCGTATAAGGCCCACGAAAGACCGCTCGAATGGCCTCTTTAAGTTCCCTGAGTTTAGGTTTTCTCACAATTAGCCTCTCGCCTATAAACCGCTTATTGCTTCATAAACATCCTTATGATGGGTAATCGTCGCAGGGTTTCGTAGAAGCCTGTACCTCGAATACGGAAGCGGTCGTCGTTGGCCCCGTCCGGGTCTGTGCCCATCTCTCCGGAAAGGAACGGTCTGACAATACGAACTTTTCCCCTCGCAAGTATCCACGACAGTATCAACCCGCCGGCTATTCCTATCAGGATTAGCCCCATCGCTACGGACGGATTCCACAATCCTCCGGTAGCGGTTGTCATCGCCCTGTCGGCATAGACAAGAGCGCCGGACGCGTCCATATTCACGTCCGCAACGGCGGGGAGAATCACACTGTCTATGAACGATTGCGGGTACAGGCCGAACATAACGCAACAGGCAGCCAGTACGATCATCGGCATTACCGTCCAGAAATTTTCCTTCACCTCCATTGCCGACTTCGGGACGTCAACAGGCGGGCGTGAAAGGAAGGCTGAATAAATAACCTTTACAAAACTCGCCAGCGTCAGCGCGCTACCGAAGACGGCCACGACGAGCATCGCCACGCCCATACCGCTTCGCATTCCCAGCGTAGCCTGGTATATCAGCCACTTGCTGACAAATCCGTTGAACGGCGGGATACCTGAAATAGCCGCCGCTGCGATTATCCCGCAGGCGAAGGTAATCGGTAATCGTCGGGCCAGTCCGCCCATATTCTCAATATCATCCGAACCGGACGCCCTGGTAACGATCCCGCTCATAAAAAACAGCATCATACCGTAAATCACACTGTTTGCAGTGTGAAACAACCCGCCGATGACGCCGAGGGCTGTTCCGGTCCCTATACCCAGGACAATGTATCCGACCTGGGTGATGTCGTCGAAGATCAGCAACCTCTTGAGGTTATGCTGCGCCAGCGCCTTGAAGCCCGCCGTTATTATCGTCAGCGCTCCGACGACCATCATAATGATCTGTATCGTCGTGTCCGGCGCGAACACGTCCAGCGTTACCCGCGCCACGAGATAGATTCCGACGAGTTTGTTGAGCATCCCCGGAAGGCACGCCAGCACGGGCGCCGGAGCGCCGGCAGCGGCGGGAATCCATAAATGCAGCGGGACAGCGCCGAGCCTCGCCAAGGCTGCTACCAGAAGCAGGGCATATACCGTATAACCCGTCCAACCGAACTGATCAACCGGCAGATGCCGACCCGGACACGCCAGGGCGAGATTGTGCAGCGGCTGGCCGGGCCTGGTTGACAACGCAAACATCAATATGATCGCCAGCAGCAAACAGGCGTCGGCGAGAACCATAACGATCAATGCCCTGGTGAAACCCGTTTTGCGTCGGGTCTGCGGATGCTCAACACTGTTATTCTTACGGGCGATGTTCAGCATCAGCAGTAGCATTATCGTTATAATTTCCCACCCGATAAGCAGGACGAAGAAATTGCTCGCCCAGACGACCATGCACGCTCCCGCCAATGACCAGAGAAGGTAAGCGTAAAATTTTCCTTCCCGACGGTCCCGCTCCGGATGCCCGAATGAGTACGCCGCTATGAGGATAATGAAGGATGCGACGCCTATCGCGACGAGGCTGCTCAATGTGGCGATAGTGAACTGGACCTTTAATGTAACACCGAAAATATCAAAAGATGCCAGGGGAGCGAACGTCATCGGCGCAGCGCCGACGATGGGAGCACAGCAAAGTATCACCCATATTCCCACCGCAATGGCGAGAATCTTACCGAGTAGCGGAAGGATGCGCGAAGACAACCAAACTATCGCGCCAAAGACCAACGCGATCAGAATCGGCTGGGCCGCCATATCTTCCCATATTCCTAGCATATCTTGTATCCTATATCTGTTTACGAATCCGTTCTGTTTTTTCCTGCGAAAGTTTCACCAATTGTGCGAAGTCGAACATCTCTTTTCCGCTTTCGGCATCGACGGCTGTGCACATCCGCTCCGTGCACGAATAGCACGGATCAACGCTGGCCAGCGTAATGGCGACGTCGGAAATGTCAGCCCCGATGCAGGAGGCTTTAAATGTCGGAACGTTGTTGTAACTCGGCGCGCGAATCTTGTGGCGAACGGGATAATTCGACCCGTCGGAGCGGACGTAATGGAACGTCTCTCCGCGCGGAGCCTCGACGTGCCCGATGGCTTCGCCGGCGGGGATGTTCTCGACCTTCGCGTCAATTTCGCCGCCGGGGATGTCGTGGACCGCCTGCTTGATGATCTTTATCGACTCCAGCACCTCCAGCAGGCGAATCTTCGCCTTGGCGAAGACGTCCCCGGTCTCCTCGACGAACATATTCCAGTCAAGACGGTCGTATGCGGCGTACGGGTCGTCGCGCCGGACGTCGATTGGCATACCCGAACCGCGCCCGGTAGGCCCACAAGCGCCGTAGGCGTAAGCGTCCGCCTTGGAAAGAACGCCGACGCCCTTCAGGCGGGCGTGAAGGACCGGATCATCGATAACCGCACCGGTAAGCATCTCAATGTCGCCTCGGGTTCCGGTAACCAGTCGGTCGATCATCTTGAGGTGTTCGTCGGTTATATCCCGCCGGACGCCGCCGATCTTGCAGTTGGCGTAATTGACCCTGCTGCCGGTGGCTATTTCCAATGCCTCCATCGTCGGCTCGCGATACTTCCACGCCCACATGAACACCGTGTTATATCCCAGGAAGTGCCCCGCCAGCCCCACCCACAGCAAATGCGAGTGGATACGCGCAAGTTCGTTGACAATCGTCCGCAGATACAGGGCGCGTTCGGGAACCTTGACGTGGGCGATTTCCTCGACCGCCTGGATGTACGCCAGCGGATGAGAGGCGGAACAAATCCCGCAGACCCGCTCGACGACGAACGGAACCTGGTCGAACGTCTTGGATTCGTCGAGTTTTTCGATGCCGCGATGGGTGTAACTGATGCGGACATCGACATCGACTACCCGCTCGCCGTCCAGGTACAATTGGAAGAACTCCGCCTCCTCCTGAAGCGGGTGGAAAGGCCCGATGCTTATCATTGATTTATGGCTCATATCAGGTCCTCCTCCGGCGCGGGCGGAATCGCAGGCAGCGGCGGGCGGTCTTTAATCTGGTCGAAATCCTTCCGTAGCGGATAGACACCTTCGGGCCAGGAGTCGTCGAGGATTAATCGGCGCATGTCCGGGTGATTGGGGAAATTCACGCCCAGCAGGTCGTGCATCTCCCGCTCGATCCAGTTAGCCGCCGGTACGTCGTTGGCAATCGAATCAAGCGTTATATCAGGCCCAGCGGCAAGGGCTTTGAGCGTAACTACAACGCCGGCCGGCTCGAATGCCCAGTGATACAGCACGTCGATCCCGTCGCGGACGTCCAGGCCGGTGGCTGTGACGAAACGCGCCCCGTCCATCACAAACATCTTCCTGGCCACCTCGACCGTCCGGGCAGGGTCGATACGCGCAAATCCGCGACGCTCGTCGCACTGCTCGACGGCAAACACCGCATCGCCAAGCGCGGATAATATCTCGCCGACATAACCTTCCAGCGGCGACGGCGTTTGACTTTCTGCAACAAATTCGCTCATATTAACTAGTCCCTGGTCCCAAGTCCCTAGTCCCTGTCTTTACAATGTTTTTATCAACTCCATCGCCTTCACTGCAGCGGCGATCATTGCTTCTGGTTTCGGCGGACAGCCGGGGACGTAGGCGATAATCGCGTCCGGATCGACCGCCTTAATCGCAACATCCACGCCCGCGCCCATGTGATAGGCCTCGGTGAAGATGCCCTGGGCGTTCGCACAAGCGCCAATGGCCATTACGACACATGGTTTCGGCGTCTGGCGATAGGCTTCCTGAAGCCGAGGCTGGGCCTGGCGTGTGCACGCGCCGGTAACGGCCAGCACGTCGGCGTGCCGGGGCGAACCGACCAGTACCATCCCAAACCGCTCAATGTCATACTTAGGCGTCAGCAACTCCAGCACTTCAATGTCGCAGTTGTTACACGCGCCGGTGTTGACGTGATAAACCCAAAGCGATTTCCGTAATGCCCAATTCATCAAAGCCATTTTATTGCCCGGATATTACCAACCAAGAACCGCAAGCACCACCGCCGCGATACCAAGCGGCGCCAGCCCAAACCAGAAGAACCTCATTATCTGATCAATCCGAAGACGAGGGTTGGTGTTGCGAATCAACGTTACCAACACAACCAGAAGGACATACTTCCCGATAAAAGCGGCGATCCCCAGCGGCGTAGCCGTCAGCCCGCCCCAAAAGACGGTTATCAGCAACAGCGGCATTACCGCCAGCATCATCGCCTTGCCCAGGAAAATTATCGCCAGCGGCGCGCCGGAATATTCGGCGTACACGCCGGACATTATCTCGCACTCGGCCTCGGCTATATCGAACGGAACCTGTCCAAGTTTCGCCTGCATCGCAATTATCGCCAGAACCATCGCAATGACGCCGGAAATATTGTAGAGCGGCACAACCCCGATCACGGACGATTGCCCCAACTGCAACGACCAGTCGGAATGAATCACTCCCACCAGCAGCGCCAGGAAAAACGGCAGCTCGTAGGAGAGGATAAGTTTCATCTCCCTGCTTGCGCCGACAGCGGCGTGCGGGCTGCCGGAGGCGAGACCACCGAAGATAGTCATCAACGGCGGAATCAGCAGCAAATACACCACCACGATAAGGTCGCCGACGAATCCGACATCAGGCCTCAAGACCGCCGACCACAGTATGGCTGCCACCAGCGCCGAAGCCGCCAGCCCGATTGCCGGCGCGATCAGGAAACCCGTCCGTCGCGCAGTTGATGGAACCAGCGTCTCCTTGGAGAACAGTTTCAGCACGTCGGCGATCGGCTGATACCACGGCGGACCCTTGCGCCACTGGACCATCGCCGTCGCCTTCCGGTCAAACCAGCGAAGGAACAGTCCAATCGCCAGCGTCCCGACCGCTGCGGCAATGTACGTCCCGATTATTCCAAAAGCGTCCATTCGCACTACCTTCGTTTGAAACGATCCTTACCTGTGGTTCGTCCGCCGAGGATGAGGATATTGCCGGCAGACACTTCGTTTTCGTCGGCGAACCGCAATGCCCCCGCCGGGCAGGCAGCGACGCATCGCGGTACTGCCCCATTTCCCGAAGCCGTCCTGTCGGCGCACAGGTCGCACTTGGCAATCTGTTTCCGTGTAACGTCATTCGGCAGGACGCCGAACGGGCACGCCCGCGCACACGAACCGCACCCGATACAACGACTCAATCGCCGGCGGACTATTCCCGCTTCGTCCCGTATCATCGCTTCGACCGGACAGGCAGCCACGCACGGGGCGTCCTTGCACTGCCGGCAGATTACCGGAAGCATCGCCGGACCTTGACGGGCGGACTGAACAGCCGGCATCGCGCCGTGGCTGTAATAGCACGCAGCCGAGCATGAACCGCACTCAATACAACGGTCCATATCCAGCAAAATACGTTTTACGACTTCTTCGCTCATTAATGCGCCTTTACCGGTTCGACGGTTCTGACGGAAACCGCTGTCGGATTGGAGATTATCGCGTCGCGTTCGGCATCAATAACGTACGGCATAAGCCTGCGTGCTTCGGGGTAACTTTCGGAGATCGCCAGCGTTCCGGGACTGATGTACTTCACGATCCGCAAGCGGGCGATTGTCTTATACGATTCGGTTTCGACCTCGATCTGGGCCAAATCCCGCAAACCGAGGTCGGCGGCGTCGGCCTGGGATATGCGAATCTCCGGCAGCGGTGAGGATTGCTTCTGCCATTCCGCGTAGGCTGTCAACGACCCTTCGCCATGTCGAGCGGCTTGGCGAGCGGCGATGAGAACCCTCCCGTCGGGGACTTTCGTTTCGGTTATATCGGGGGCTGGGACGTTGACGCGGTCTGTCGTCGGTAAGTCGCCGCCCAAAGGCGGGACATTCGCGCCCGCTGCCTGGGCCAATGCCCGCAGAAGTTCACTGACCGTCGGAACACCCGCCGGCGGGAGCATCAGGGCCGACGTTTGGACCGTTTTCGTACCGGCTTGGAGATACGTACCGCTTATCTCGCAGGCAAGGGCGACCGGAAGAACGACCTGGGCCGATTCTGTGGTGCGATTCGGCAGCGCCGCCGCTGCTACCTGTACATCCACATCCGCCCATCCCATCATTCCGAGAATATCCACGCCAAGCGCCACCAGCGTACCATTATCCTGCTTCAGCGCCTTCGCCGGCGAAAGCAGTCCGAGATGCTTATTGAGCCTGACAGCCGCCAGTGCGTTCGCGCCGACGGTCTGGGCAGACACCCCCCCGCCGTGGGATTTCGCCAGTTCACCGGCATGGTACCCTACTCGCCGCCAGACGCCTCCCCTCCCCGCTTCAGCCGAGATAATCACGCCAAGCCTCTTGCATCCTTCGACAGCCGAGGCTACTTCGTCGCCGATTAGCGCATCGGCTTCATCGCCGGGCCTGCATATAATCCGCCGGGTAGCGAATTTCGCGGTAACTGACCCGCCGGCGTCGATCACCACCAGCGGCGCTCGACGGTGATGCGCCAGGGCGTCCATCACGTTTCGGGCGCATCGCGGATTGGCTGCGAACACGTCGCCGACGACAACGAACCCATCACAGCCTGTAAGATCGTCATCGGCTAAATATACCGCTCCTCCGGCTTCGATACCGAGCAGAAGTTGCTCATCTTCCGGTGAGACAACGCAGCACAACTCAACGCCGTTCCAGGCTGAAACTATTTCCGCAGCAGCGGCGATTTCTTCCAGAGGCAGGTTCGCGTTAATCAGCACCGTCGCGCCGCCCGCCATTCGTCCTGCAGCGGCTTCGATATCGACAGACCCGCGAATCCGATACGGCGACGCAAGAAGTTCGCCCAATGCCGATCCGCGAGGACACAGGCCCGCACCCGCCTCGGACGGATATTCAACGGCTGGGATGTCAGGGGCCTTCCAGACCACATCCATCGGGCACATCGCAGGGCATAAGGTGCAGCAGGTCAAATTGTCCTGATTCGAAGAATTCAATTTTCTCTCGATGCAGTAATCAGTAATTCGTAATCCGTAATTAGTCAAAAAAGACTCTGATACCCAATTACCAATTACGAATTACGAATTACCAATTACGAATTACTCAAAATACGTTCGGATAATCTTTAATCAGCGAATACTGCATATCAGGGCCATCTTTGCAGAGATAATAAGGCCCGATGTTGCAGCGTCCGCACTTTCCCATCCCGCAACTCATTCGCCGGTTCATCGAAAGATAAATCTGCTCCGGCGTAAGCCCTTCTTCCATAAGGG
>JAUVIQ010000122.1 GCA_030592655.1 Planctomycetales bacterium
CAGAAACTCGTGGATCGTCTGCAGGATAAACAGCCTACGCTTGTCAACGAGGTCGTCGGCGAACGGGTATCCATAGGCCTGCTCCAGCGAGTGCTCCAGAACCTCCTGCGAAACGGTATCGCCATCCGCGACCTGGCGCAGATTCTGGAAGTTCTCGGAGACAACTCGGCCAGGACCAAGGACATCGGGACACTGACGGAACTGACGCGGAAAGTGCTGACCAGGACGATCACCGAACAATACTGCGACGTCGAAGGTAAAATCCAGGCAATCGTCATGGAACCCTCGCTGGAGTACGAACTTCGCAACACCATAAGCACCGATCAAGGCCAGGAAACATTCGCAGTAGCGCCGGAACGGGCAATGGAACTGGGGCGAAAAATCGCCGAGGCGTGGAGAACCGCAATGGAGGCAGGGCACGACAAAGCCGTTATGCTATGCGATTCCAGACTCAGGCCGCACATCGGCGATATGCTCGCCCGGCAGATGCCGCAACTGCCGATACTCGCCTATGACGAAATTACAATCGGAACGAAAGTGGATTCCGTCGCCACCGTTTCCATCCAGGCCCTCCAGGCCCAGGAGGTCGCCACCGCAGGATGATAATTTCAGGCATAGAATATGGTCCTTTATGGACGAAATAATAATATGCGACAGATTGCGATAACATTATCCGCCATAACCTTCTTCGCCCTTGCATTCGTGGGATGGTGCAGCGATGTACCCGTCTTCGTTTGCGGAACCAGGGCGCTGGCCGGTGCGGGAATAATGTACATCGTAATCAGTATGGCCGGAACCGCCGTTATTCGCATTATCGCCGATGCAGCCGTAAAGTCCGCTACCGACAACACTAACGCCGGGAAACAACAATAGTGAGCACTCAAACCGACAAGACGGCGCCTGAAATAATCTCCACAAAGGCGCTCCGCGCGAAGATTACACAGGCATACGCCAGGCAGTCGCGGGAAGCAGCCGAGGAACAGTGGATTCTCGAAAATCTTCCGATGGTCAGACATATCGCGCAAAAGGTCGCCTCATACTTATCCAACCAGGACGACATGGAAGACCTGATTTCGGCCGGTACGGTCGGGCTGGTGCAGGCGGCACGCGCCTACGACACCGACAGTGACGCCGAAGTCAGAACCTATGACTACATCCGCGTGCGCGGCGCCATTATCGACGAACTGAGGCACAATTCTTTCGTACCCTCGGCTGTGCATAAGCAAATTCGCCAGATTCGCCAGGCATACGAAAATTTAACCGCTGCGACGGGCGTTCCGCCGGACGACGACGAACTTGCACAAGAGGTCGGAATCTCGCAGGAACAGTTGTATCGAACGCTCCAGACGGCACGGAAGCAACAATTCCTCTCCATCAACGGCCTGTCTGAAGACTCGCCGACAGCCGGACCGATGATTATCGACAAACTGTCTTCACCGGACGCGCAAGTCGAGCGAACCGAAACAATAGAACTCCTGACCGGAGCAATCAAGGAACTACCGAAAAGAGACCGGACGCTTCTGCTTCTGTACTACGAACGCGATCTGACCATGAAGGAGATCGCGCAGGTGCTGGACATTACCGAGTCACGCGTCAGCCAACTGCACGCAAGCGCGCTGTTCAAACTGTCGGTAAAACTGGGATAGACAACCATGGCCGATAACACAGACTACAGAGTGAACGCGACGGACAGTTCCTTCAGGCCTACACCGCTGACGGATAAGAAAAACCAGGAAAAGAAAGAACCGTCCAGGAAAAAGAAACGCAGCACACCCAAAGCGAACGTAAATAAGAATACCGCCTCGAACGCTGAAAGGACCGAAACAGAAACCGAAAAAGACCATTTGGTGGATTATTACGCCTGAAAGGACACTATTGATGCATTTGGAAACGTCAGGATTACTGAAGCGGGAACAGGTGAAAATGAACGGTCATTGCCGGCTTGGAAGCGAAACCGACAGCGTTACGCCGTCCGTCAGACCAAGGGCAAAAATCGTCGAACAAGACGAGAAAAACACGATTGTAGAAGTCGTATGTCATTGCGGTGAAAAGATTTACCTGCATTGCACCTACGCCAAAGCCATCGAGTAACAGGCGAAACAGACTAAAAACAAGGATGATTTATGAAACGACCAAGAATTCAGAAAGGAGTACTTCCAATGCGACAGACTATCGGAATTGCAATTACAGGTCTCTTTGTAATCCTCATGCTCACCGGGTGCGAATGGAACACGGCTGATTCAGTCGGGCCTGAGGCTACGAACGACACCGGGACAAATGGCGGGCAAACGTATCTCGACAAGACTGCCATACGCGACGATGCCGGGAAAGATACCAACAACGCGGTCGATGCCGCAATAGAATGGGCAAAGAAATACGCCAAAGCCTCCGCAAAATGCGACCAGTTGCTTCAGGAAAACCGCCAACTGAGGCAAAAGCAACTGACGCACCAGCAGCAGGTTACCACACTGAAAAGCGAACTGAACAGCGCCGAAAAGGAACTCGCCCAAGCCAACACCATGCTTCTGGAGATGAAAACGGAACTGGAAAAATGGAAAACCAACATCCTGGGTTTCCGCAACGAGATGCGCCAGTCCCAAAAGGCCCAACTGGACGCTCTGGTCAGGATAATGACGCTTATCGGCGGAGAAGTCGTCGAAAAACCGACCGCAGCAAAACCGGCGACGAAAACAACCGACGATAAAGAGGAGAAAACTGGTGGCAAGACTTGATAAAATCTCGACCCTGACGATGTTGTCTCTGGTCTGGGTGGCTCTGCCGGGATGTCAGGAACCGTACAAAATCGGGCACTATATCAGTCAGACTGAGGACTTCGCCCGGATTAACCGCGTGGTTTTCGTCCAATTAACCGGCCAGGACAGTTGTCCCGGAATAGCCGAGGACCTGACCACCGCACTGTCCCACGCCGTTCGAAATCACAGGCTCTTCCGCCTGGACGTAGTAACCAGGGAAGACCCGAGGTGCAAAATCGTCTCGCTGGACGGGCGAGAGGGATTTACCATAAGGCAACTTCGGGATATGCGGGAAACCTTCAAGTGCGACGCGATCCTGCTCGGAGCGGTAAGGGATTTCCGACCGCATCCACGTATGCAGATGGGGCTGGACCTGCGACTGATGGACCTGAGAAGCGGCAAACTGGTCTGGGCGGTCGAACACGTCTGGGACACGACAGACAAGACTGTTACCAAACGGATTAAACACTTCTTCAAAAACCAGATGCGCGACGGGTACGAACCGATGAACTGGCAACTCGCAATGATAAGCCCCAAGGCATTCGAGAAATTCGTCGCATTCGAGGTCGTCGAGACCCTCCCCGACAAATCGGTTGCAAAGACAAAAAGCAAATGGCCATGGCGGATAACTTTAGGAAAAAATAAAAAAAATCGAAAAACTTTCTGAAATGCCTTTAAGTCATCGGGATAACCGACGACAATAATATCGACCGAAGGTCTTGGGAGTTATGAACGTGCGAATAGACGGACCCAACAGAACGGATATACCCAGCCCGTCAGAGGGCAACGCGGACAAAAGGCCAGTCGCCGGATCGTCCGGTACGCCCGAAGCCGCACCGACCAGGATCGGTGAGGAAACATGCAAATCTTACATCCAAAAAGCATCCGCCTGCGAAGAGGTGAACCTCCAAGCCGTTACCGATGCGAAAAAACTCATCGAATCAGGGCAACTGGACACGCCCGAAGCGGTCAACCGGGCCGCTGAAAGAATTATCTCTATAGGGATATAGCAGCGTATTACCCTTGTAAATAGGGTTTTTGACGGGATTTTGCATGGATGCAAAATCCCTTCTTTTTTCGCTTTTTCCGAACCACAAAAACGTCATTTCCCACTTTTTTTCCCAATACCAAGAAATTTTTCCTATTCCCCTTAAGTTATCTATCTTGCCATCGATAAGTAACCGTGGAACAGTTACCGCCTGATAAGCAAACAAGCGGCTTGGGCTGTTTGGCTGCTTTTTAGAAATACTTGGTACGGAAACAGGCTGCGTTGGTCTGTTGGGTAAGAAAAACTCTATTTTATGAGGGAGAACTTACATGCTAGCAATCAAAAGCAATCTAATGGCTGATAATGCAGCCAGGCACCTCGGTCGGAGTTATAACGCTCTGTCCACATCAGTTGAGAGGCTTTCGTCCGGCCTGAGGATTAACTCCTCAAAGGACGACGCGGCAGGCCTGGCCGTGAGAGAGTTGATCCGGGCAGACGTAGCGATGTTCAAGCAAGCGTCCAGGAATGCGATGGACGGAGTCAACCTGCTCCAGACGGCGGAAGGTGCGATGGCGTCGATGGACGAAATCCTGATCCGCATGAAGGAACTGGCAGAACAGGCGTCGAACGATACGTACAGTACGAAACAGCGCGACATCATGGATGAAGAGTTCACTCAGCTGTCAGAGGAAATCACTCGTATCGCGAACTCGACGAAGTACAACGAGAGGCAATTGCTGAACGCCGCGGGCACCACGGTCGCTATCCACCTCGGTGACGGCACGATCGACGTTACGTCGGCTGACATGACGGCAACCGGGCTTTCTCTGGACAGTAACGCTGCAGTAAAAGAGGTCTGGAAGCATTCGATCTACAAAAGCAGCGCCGACGACCTCTACCTGGCGGCCGCCCAAATCACCGCCGGAAACGAGCACGTCGAGTTCCTGTTCAGCGTGGACGGCGCACCAGCCGTTGATGCTGACTTGACCGCCTACATCGGCACCGGCATCAGCCTGAACGACCTGGTGACGGAGATTAACACCGCCGCCGGTTACGCTGCCGCCACTGCTGTGTACGACGCGGACTATGGTGCGTATCGGCTTCACCTGTCGGCCCAGACCGCCGGTGACACGACCGTAACGTGGAACGCCACCGGCGCCAACAGTACGGCTTTTGACCTCGACGCCGATTGGGTAGGAAGCGCTCCGTTAACTGACGGTTCCGATGCCGGTGGTTCGGTTTCACTGGCCAGCGCCACGGCGGCACAAGCCGCTTTGGGCGCCGTCTCCACCGCAATCGAAGACAAGGATACCTACCGCGCCAAACTCGGTTACTGGATGAACCGTCTGGAAGCGGCTTCGACGGTTCTCCAAATTCAGTCCGAGAACCTCTCTGCCGCTGAATCGCGAATTTCGGACGTCGATGTTGCGACCGAAATGGCGGCTATGACGAGGAACCAGGTACTGGCACAGGCAGGTATCGCCATGCTGGGACAGGCAAACATGATGCCCCAGATGGCGCTGCGACTGCTTACCTAGTAAGCATTGACAATTGAGCGAAATAAGGCGGCCTGATTAACTCAACCGCACCAAGCACCGACCCCCCCAGGTCGCCTTAGTTATTGACCCGGCTGCGGGGACAGAGAGAGTACAACCTACTCTCAACGTCCTCGCAGCCGGTTTTTTTTTAGAGCATTTCACGTCAATTTTTCTATTTTCGGATAAAACATCCTGACGGCGAAATCCCCGTCTATTTACCAAGTAACGCCAGAAGCGCCTGTCGTATTCGTCCTGCTATTTCGAAGGCTTCGACGGCATCCTGACGTCCGGACGATTCGCCGGGATAGCGAAAAGTTACCGCAGCGCGAGATACAAGACGAAGTTCGTTCACCGACCAAGACCAAGCCGAGCAGGCGGCGGTGAGAATGCTGTCAAGATACACCAGGTCATGGGTCTTAGGTGGAATCGTTCCGAGGTGAATCAACAGGCCTTTCATTAGTTTCTCGACACATTGCTGCGAATGAAAGCACGCGGCATCATAATTTGGGGACTCTTCCGCATGCAGTTCCCTGCCGGCGGTAACGAAGTCGCCTTCGGCCTTGCCGATCCATTCCTTAACCGTCTCGTTCATACAGGACTTTTCCTTTATCAACGGCTTCGCGGATGAGCGGATCGCCTTCGACGTAACGGCGGTTCACGTCCTCGGGCAGCCTGGTAATCAGGTCAAGCGGGAAGCGCACGTCGAGGCGATTCAGGATTTCCAGAGACTTGCGAAAACCGCTCCCCTCATACTGCATGACGACCAACAGGTCAACGTCGGAATCGTCCGTGGCTGACTCGCCTGCATGCGACCCGAACAACACTACACGTTGCGGGTGAAACTCCCGTCCGATTCGCCGACCAATATCTTCGATTTGACCCATTGTAACCATAATCGCACCTTGTATCCTATCCCATCTTATACCAGAAAATCACGTTACGAGCATATTCTTATCAGGTTTTCGGAGGTGGTTACGGAACGGCGATTCACGACCGCAGTTCTGCGCCGAGTTGTTTACCGAGGGAAGCGACAACCTGGGCGACCATATCATCAACCTGCTCACCCCGGAGCGTCCCGGCGTCCGAACGATATGTCAGCGAAACCGTTACGGACTTTTTCCCGTCGGGAACCTGCTTTCCACGGTACGTTCCGACGTATTGAAGTGATTCCCGTTCGGGTTGGTCGGTCGAATCTATCGCGCCGGACAATTGCCCCCAGGTAATGCCTTCATCGACCACCAGCGACAAGTCGCGCCCGACAGCAGGGAACTTCGGCAGCGGCGTGTAGGAACGCTCGGTTACAGCAAAACCCAGCAAAATCTCGAAATTCACCATCGCGGCGGCGTAAGGCCTCTCCAGGCCATAATAATCCAGCACCTCCTGGGAGACCATTCCGATAAATCCAACGGTCTGACCGGCGATATGAACCGAAGCGGACTCGCCGTCAGCCAGTCCGGCGACAGGGACCGGAATTATTTCAATTTTCGCCGTCGGTGCCAATCGTTTTATCACTGCCTCCAAAGCGCCTCGCAATTGCGGCAGATCGTGCTGCGTTACCATCCCCAGGGCTGTGTATTCGTCGGGCAGGTCGCCGGTTTCGCCTTGCCGTTCGACTCGGCTCCCTTCGACTCCGCTCATGACAGGCACGACAGGCGGGAAGACCGCTGCCAATTCGTACAGGTTCACATCCTCGTTGCCGACGTCCTGATTGGTTTTGCACGCACGCAGCAGCGAGCCGAGAAGCGTCGGACGGAGCATGTTATTCGTCCGACGGACTTTAGCATCGACGTGCAGGCCTGTTGCGAAACCGAACAGAGCGGATTCGGCGTCGTCGGTGAAAGTGTAGGTAATTGCCTCGTCAAACCCAGCCGCTGCCAGCACGTCCCGAACTTCCCGACGGAGGCGCTCGCCCGAAGCGTCGCCGACGACCGGATGCGTTACCTCGTCGCAGAGCGGAATCTTATCGTACCCGTGCAGACGGGCGACCTCTTCTATCAGGTCGATTTCGCGGGGCAAATCCGCACGCCAGGATGGAATCCGGCAGAGAATTTCACCGTCGGATAATTTCGCCTCAAGCCCAAGGCGCACAAGGATTTCCGCCTGCACAGCGTCATCAATATCCACGCCCAGAAGCCTCCGACAGCGTTCGGTCCGCAAAGTTACTTCCGGCGACTCGTAAGGTTTGGCCCATACGTCGATGAGGCCGGAAGCCAATTCGCCGCCGGCTATCCGGATCAGAAGTTGACACGCCCGCAACGATGCTGCCTCGACGGCTACGGGGTCCACGCCCCGCTCGAAGCGGTATGACGATTCGCTCATCAGCGACAGCGAACGGGCGGCTTTGCGGACCGTCAGCGGGTCGAACTGGGCGCTTTCGATGAGAATATCGGTCGTATCGTCGCCGACTTCACTTTCCAAGCCGCCCATGATACCGGCTATCGCCACGGGTTTCTCGGCATCGGCGATAATCAGCATCTCGTCGGTCAGCGTGCAGCGAGTCTCGTCGATACTGACGATTTGTTCACCGGGCCGGCCTCGGCGGACGATAATCCTGCCTTCAGCCAGACGCTTTTGATCGAATGCGTGCAGCGGCTGGCCGAACTCCATCAGGACGTAGTTGGTTACATCGACGACGTTGTTGATGCTTCGCAGGCCGACGGCTTCGAGCCGCTCGACCATCCACGACGGCGATGGCCCGACCTTCACGCCGCGGACGACTCGGGCTGTGTATCGCGGGCACAGGTCCGGGTCGAGCACCTCAACGCCGGTAAGTTTCTCCACGCCCGTCGCGCAGACCGGCACGGCCGATAAGTCCGACAATTTCAACTCCAGAGACAGCGCCGCTGCTATTTCCCGCGCCACGCCGATATGACCAAGGCAGTCCGGACGGTTGGAGGTAACTTCAAGGTCCAGAACGATGTCGGTATCGGTCTCGTCGATGGATTCGCAGCACAGGCCGATGCGCGTAAGCACATCTGCCAGTTCGCCCGCCGGCATTGCCGATACGTTCACGTAATCCGTCAGCCAGTTCAGAGATATCTTCATAGGTGATGCCCTGACAAAAAGTTCTCAAGGTAAGACATGCTATCGAATCGCCGGCGACAGTCAAATCTTATGTGTTACAAGAAAATTGTCGCTGGAGGGTATTTTTTACTGGTTTCAGGTGTGAGCGGGGAATAGATTATTCGCCGATTCGTGTCGCGTTCCTGAAAGAAGGAGTCTCTCAAGATGAACAAGAGAAAAACCAAGCCGACGGACAGTCACGTTGTGCGGGCCGTTTGTAACGGCGTGCCGCTTTATTCCTATGGCTACACCAACATCCTCGGCCAAAGCCCCGACCTGATTGATGATGCGCGGGTCCAGAAGGACAACGATTCGCCGCTGCGGAAGATCCAGCCCAAGAAGAGTTGGGAGATTAACAGCAACCGCCTGGGCGCGACCGCACCGCGGATGCCCCGGACGCCGGAGAATGATTACCTCCCGCTGGAGGCGATCCACCTGATCGACGGCGACGTACAGACCTGCTGGAGCAGCGAGGGCCAGGCGCAGCCGGACGTCGAAGAAGTCTGGATTCGCCTCGATCTGCCGGTCGAGCGCGACATTTCCAAGGTCGTGCTGCGGAAGCGCCCGCCCGGACCGAAGCGAGGCATCGTCGGCAGCGTGCCGCTGGACGAAGGTTCCGTCGAGGTCGGCATGGGCGTACCAGCGGAACTGACTATCAAGGTCAGCCAAGACGGATGGCACTGGGAAACGGTCTTCGATGGCCCCAGTGGCGACGCACCAGACCGGCTGGATTTGGAATTCACATTCGACGCCCGCCCCGCAAAGCAGATATGGATCATAGGCCGGAACCTTCCCCGCGTGGAAAACTGGGGCTTCTCATTCTCCATAGCCGAGGTTGAAGTCCTGGACCCGCAAGGCGAAAACCTCGCCCTGGCAACGCGCGGAACCGGC
>JAUVIQ010000145.1 GCA_030592655.1 Planctomycetales bacterium
GGATTTGGGCATTCCCGACCCGCTCGGTGGAGCAACCGTCGCTCCCGATCACCTCAACGATGCAATTACAGGTCAGCGTCTGCGACTGTGCAGCCTCTTATCCGGCAACGGTGAAAAGCCGAATCTTATCGTCGCCTCAGCCGTGGCGCTGCTCCAGCCGGTACCGAAGTACGAGGTGCTCACAGCCGCGAGGATGCCTCTATGCACAGGTAGCGAGACGGACCCGCGAAAATTAATCGAATGGCTGATCGATTCCGGATTCGAGAGCGTCGATGCCGTTGATCGGTCCGGCGAATTCGCCCGTCGGGGCGGGATAGTCGATATTTTCCCACCGGCTGGACTTCTACCCGTGCGGGTCGAGTTCTTCGGCGACAAAATCGAATCCATCCGCCGGTTCGACCCCGATACGCAACGCTCAACCTCGCAAATCACAGGCTGCGACCTGGTGGCGATCTCCGCCGGAAGGGAAACCGACCCGGATATGACGACACACCTGCCGGATTATCTGCCCGACGGGTCAATCCTCTGCCTCATCGGGCCGGACGATATACGCTCAACAACCCAGGTGTTCCGCAGTCGTCTCGGTGGGCTGGGTGGCACGGTCAATCTGGAGCGCAGCGGAAGATTGGCCGTGGTGAAAATGTCGGCCTTTGGCGAGTCGGGTCTCAACGACAAGAGCATCTCGATGGGTATCCGCTCGCTCCAGCAGTTGGAGAATCCCGTCGAATCGCTGAACGAACTCGACGCTCTTCTCGTCGAAAACGAAGTCCGGGTATATTGCGAAAACCAGGCAGAGAGAGACCGCTTCGGCGAGATACTGCTCCGGGACCATACCGAACTGGCTGCGAAGGTCTGGACTGGTATCGGGCACGTCAGTTGCGGATTTCACTGGCCCGCCCAGCGACTGGTAGTCGTCGGGCATCACGAGATTTACCATCGTTACGCTCGTCGCCGTCGGCTTCGTCATGTTCGCGCGGGCAGGCCCATCGAGAGTTTTCTCGATCTGTCCGAGGGCGATTACGTCGTCCACGTAACTAACGGTATCGCCCGGTTCGTCGGTTTTAAGATGCTTTCGACGGACGGCCGCCCCGAGGAGTTCCTGACGCTCCGTTTCGCCGGCGGCGCGCTTCTGCACGTTCCGGTAACGGAGATTCAACTGGTGCAGAAGTATGTCGGCGCAGGGCGTGCTCGGCCGACGCTGAGCCGGCTTGGCTCTTCGGCGTGGTCGTTGCGGAAGGAGCGAGTCGCCGAGGCTACGCGCGACCTGGCAGCCGAGTTGCTTCGACTCCAGGCGATACGGAATTCCGCACTGGGGATAAGTTACCCCGACGAGAGCGAATGGATGGAGCGATTCGAGCAGGAGTTCGTCTATACCGAGACGCCCGACCAGATAACGTCGATGCGGCAGATTCGCGGGGATATGGCCTTGGCTCGCCCGATGGACCGCCTTCTGTGCGGAGATGTCGGATTCGGTAAGACCGAACTGGCGATGCGGGCGGCATTTCGCGTAATCGAAGCCGATCGGCAGGTGGCGGTGCTCGTTCCGACGACGGTCCTTGCCGCACAGCATTACCGCACCTTCAGTGAGCGGTTCGCCGATTATCCCGTCGAGATCGAGGTACTCTCGCGTTTTCGCACCAAAGGCGAGGCTGCAAAAATCGCCGAAGCCGCCGCCGCGGGAAAAATCGACATCCTCATCGGCACGCATCGAATGCTTTCGTCCGACGTGCGATTCGCCAAACTTGGCCTGGCGATTATCGACGAAGAGCAGCGGTTCGGCGTCGAGCACAAAGAGCACCTCAAGCGGATGCGGGCCGACGTGGACGTTCTGACAATGACGGCTACGCCGATCCCGCGAACGCTGCACATGGCCCTGATGGGCCTGCGGGATATTTCCTCCCTTGCAACAGCGCCTATGGACCGTCGGGCCATCCATACCGAAGTTTGCCGGAGCGACGAGAAGCGAATCCGCACCGCCATTCTGCATGAACTCGACCGCAAAGGCCAGGTGTTCTTCGTCCACAATCGCGTCTTCGATATCGAATCGGTCGCCGACCGCATCCGGTCGCTCGTTCCAGAGGCCCGCGTCGAAATCGGTCATGGTCAAATGCCCGAACGCGCGCTCGAAAAGACGATGCTACGCTTCGTCGCCGGCGATATTGACGTGCTGGTTTGCACGACGATTATCGAATCAGGCCTGGACATCCCGTCGGCTAATACGATGTTCATCGACAATTCCGACCGCTTCGGACTGGCACAGTTGCATCAGTTGCGAGGTCGGATAGGACGCTATAAAAATCGGGCGTATTGCTTCATGTTGCTTCCGAGAAGCCGTTCCGTCAGTCGAATTGCCGCCCAGCGTCTTAAATCCGTCGAGGAGTTCTCCGATCTTGGAGCGGGTTTCAGAATTGCCATGCGCGACCTGGAAATTCGCGGCGCGGGAAATATCCTCGGCTCCGCCCAGAGCGGGCACATAGCGGCTGTGGGGTACGAACTATACTGCCGGATGCTCGAACAGGCGGTTGCCCGGATGCGAGGCGAAGACCCCGTCGAACCGCCGAAAAAAGCACACGTGGAACTGGCGACGGAAGTCGGCATTGCCAGATCGTACATCTCGTCGAATCGTCAGCGGATGGAGGTCTATCGTCGTCTGGCTGCGTGCCGGACGGGCGATGAGTTGTCGCAGTTGTCATCCGATCTGGACGACACCTTCGGACCGGTCCCGCCGGTCGTGAGCGATCTGCTGACCATCACGGAAATCCGCCTGTTGGCAGGCGGGCTTGGCATCAGACGGATCGTCCTGATGAAACCTGATGTGGTGTTCTCCGTTACCAACCCCGCGTTGGCTGATTCAGCCCTTGCGTCCCTGGCGGGGAGCGTTCGCCTGATCGATGAACGAACCGTACACTGGCGCCCCCCACCGGCATACCTGGAAGGTCCGACTTTGTTGACGGTACTACTCAGAAGATTGCAGCAGGCGGCGGAGAAGGTATAATCATACCAGCGATGAAACGAGTTGCGATAATCCTGATTTTGGTCTCGCTTATCGTCGGATGCGACCGGTTCAAGCGGAAGGACCACATCATCCAGCCTGACGAGGAAGCGCCCGCTACCTTGCCGACTACCCAACCGACGGAGAACCCCGTCGTCAACACCGAACCACAACCCAAGCCGCCTGTTTCGACCCGTCCGTCGCCGTATAATGTTCTCAGCAAGTCCGAGGTCGTTACCGCTGCGGCGCTCCAGGTCAACGATCAATTTATAACCATCGACCAGGTGCTGCACCCTGTCGGTCCAACGTTTACCAAACTCGCCGCCGGCGCGAACGAGAGAACCTTTCGCGCCAAGGCCCTTGGCTTGATCCGCGAACAAATCCGAATTCAGGTCGAGCACGTGCTCCTTCTGGCCGAAGCGAAAAACTTCCTTACCGATCCCGAAAAAGGACAGGTTTCCGAAGAGGTCGCAGATAATCTTCGCCAAGCCGTCGCCGAGATGGGCGGAAGCAAGGTGCGATTCGACCGGCACCTTCGCACAAAAGGCACGGACCTGGAAACCTGGCTAAAGCAATTGACCGAGGCGCTGCTGATTCGCCGTTACATGCAGAACCGCCTCGGCAGGCAAATCGTCGTCGGTAGGCGCGCGATGTGGAAATACTACGTCGAGCACCGGAAGGAATTCTCAAAACCAACCCGCGCGCAGATGCAGATAATTTCCGTCCCCATCAAAGGTTTTCTTCCGACAGACCGAAATATAACCGATGCGGACCGCCAGGAGGCCCGGAGCAAGGCAAGGAAACTTATCGATAAGGCCGCCGACGAACTGACGAAGGGGGGGAAATTCGACGACGTCGCCAAGAAGTCAAGTCGAGGCCCGATGGCATCGTCCGGCGGAACTTGGCCTCTGATGGAACGGGGAAGCTTCCGCGCCGAAGCCGTTGAGGAAACCGCATTCGCCCAGGGGGCTGGACGAACGAGCGGGATCATCGAAACGCCTAAGGGTTTCTACATCGTCAAGACGCTGGAGATCAAGCCGGGCGTAAAATCCTCATTCGAGGAAGTCCAGGAGGCAATCGCCGATAAACTTCGCCGGAAGCAATTCGGCAAACTTGCCTGGGAGTATCGCGTCAAACTCTATACCAAAGCGGTCATCATCGCGCCCGAACGCTTCGAGCGCCGCGCAGTCGCTAAAGCGGTGCGGAAGTACAGGAAGTGAACAGGTTACTTCTGCGTTCCAAACTGGTTACCGAAGTCGCCGGTTTGTCAGAAGTTGTCCACGGCGTAGTAGAAGTGGGGTTTGACCGGGAACATTTTCTCCAGAATCGCAACTGACTCACCGGACGCCTTCAGGAGGCCGTTCGCCACCATTACCGAAGCGCTGTTGTATCCATACAAAAGTTGAGCCAATGCCCATTGCGGCATTCGGGCTGACGGTCCGGCGGCGGGTCGGCTGACCTTTAGACGCCCCGACGACCAGGAAAGACCGACGCTGTCAAGGTTCGTTCGGATATTCAATCGGCCTGGGCTGTCCATCCGACGGGCAAGGTCGGCTTCGACTGTCTTGAGGGCCGAGGCAGTGTTAATCATGCGTACCATTGCCCCGGCGTCCCGGCGGTACGTTACCTCCTTACGGATGCCCAGCGGCAGGCAGAACCCGATGAAGGCGTCATCTTCGGGCAGGACGAATTCGATCTGCTCCAGCCTGTGCCCCCAGGCGATTTTCCCCGCTGCCCGGAGGATGTCCCCAAAAACCGCCGGCGTAGTAAAGCCGACCTCCACAATCCGGGCTACGAGAGGCTCCCCCTCATAGACGAAGTACCCAGCCGGTCGTCCGGCCTTGTCGATGGCCACCTTGCAGACCGCCTTGATACCCCACTGCAAGCCCTTGCGAAAGGGAATCCATTGTTTCGGGTCGCGGTGGACGGGTCCGGTTCGTCCTGCGTTGTTCTTGTGATACATCGCAAGAACGGCCTTGAGGTATTTCGGGCCGTAGGCCACAAATCTATAACCGGCCGGGGTTACGATCTCCGCGTCGCGGACGGCGATCCTGAAGCAGATGTGTGGAAACGCCTCGGCATATCCGAACCTCGGATAGAAACCCGCGATCCCCAGGAGCATCGAAACGTCGAAACCCCCCTGCCGCATCCAGCGCAGCGAATTGACCATCACCCGCCGGGAGTATCCCTTGAGCCTGTGATCATTGTGTGTCTCGACGGCGGCAATGCCTCCCATGCGGACTTCCTGCGAGCCGATCTGCTGACGGAAATCAACGATCTGCACACTGCTGACATCCTTGCCGCCTATAATGAGAGACAACTTATGCCGTTGCGGCGGTATGGCGATTACCCGGATGTCGGCATCGACGGGCTTATTCAGGTCTTCGGGTCCCGTTACCGGGATAAATCCCCTGCCACTGCGAGCGCCTTTTCGGGATGTCCTTTTCGATTTCGACATTCTATTATCTTTATATAAACAGTTCTTGTCCCTGAAATCAACGGCGGATTCGCTGGAAATAACCTTCTGACTTTAAGAGTGGTCATTCGCAGTCAGGAAATCCTGTGGACATCGTAGCCACGGTGCCGGACTTCAGGTTTCAATTCTCGTAAGGTCCAAGAAATCGTTCGCCATTGAAATGAATCAGATGGGTCGGGGATTCTGCTATCCATACCTCGGTTTCCCATGATATTTCAGTGATGTATTTCGTCATGGTTCGCTGATCGAGGAACGTTGTCACGTAAACAAGTCCCGCCTTCGAACCGACAAAAAGTTCTTTCAGCTCCTGCCGTCGCTTCGGATTTACTGGTCCGTGACTGGTGACTGCCTCAATCAGGACAAGCCAATTCTTTTTTATATGGTGCACAACAACATCAGGCATCTTGCCATGCTTTTCGATTTTCACACCGAGCGATCGAAGCGCGCCAGAGTCGAAGTAGGCCCACTTTTTCTGCGTATCACCCACGTAGATGACCTGTCCACCGGGCGTGAATAAAGGACAGAAATCCTCGATGATTTTTTTGACCAGAACGTTTTGCCCCCCTGGAGACAGCCGAATTCCTTCACCGTTTGCCATCTTCACGGGAATACGCTGCATATCACGTTCCCGTGCATAAGTCTCCTTCAACATTTCGACTTTACGCAGATATTCCTTCAGATGCTTACGCCATCCGGACTTGCCGAACTGCCGCACCAGTTTGAGTGCTGCGGGCTCAATCTGATAGACCGCCTTGGGGCTGTTCGTCGGACGCGAAGGGTTGTCTGCGTTCGGTATAACGAATGTCGCCTGGACGAATTGGTGTATTGTCTGGCGGCGCACGGTTTCGCGCGTGTTCGGCGCATATTGCTTGCCATAGTGCTTTGCAAAGAACTCCATCATCGGCGTAATGCCCATAGGGGGATCCTGCGAGTTGGCCCAATTATCATCCGGCTTGAGGTTGAGCAGCGAGAGCAGCGTCAAAGCAGAACGCTCGTTTATCTGCTGCCGGGGGAAGCCAAGCGACTTCAGGACTTCCAGCGCCTCCTTGATCTTCTGCTCTGCTTTGTCGGTACTCGACTTTTTACTCATTGTCGCCGCATTCCTTTTCTAAAATTGTGTCTATTGACTCTTGGTCGGGCATTCGATTTTTTATATGCCTGCCAAGGCGGATAAGTTCCTGGCGAGAAGGATATCGCATCTTTCGCAAGTCCGTCGCGTTGACCTGCGTATGGCCGCTGAAAAGCCGGAAGTATTGATCGCATAGCGTCGAATTCAGAAACAGCGCCAATCCTTTTGCCAGGCTAGGCGGCATGCCTTGTCCCCTTGCATGGTAATAATTGAGATGGTTCTCAAGGCCAATCGATGTCGCTTTGATCCTGTGCGGGTCATAGATCGCCGCGACCACACGCCGACGTTCTTCTTTCGCTGTGAATCGCTTGGTCAGCACGTAGTATCCTGAAGCGATCATCAAATCCAATGTTTGTTTTGATAACATGATTGCGTCGGGTTTTTTCCCGTTCACCAAAGGCCAGTTAACAAAGCCATTTTCAAAATGACACGGATACACCAAAGGCGCTGTTCCATTTTCAGGTTTAGACCTTAAATATTCGCTCGCCCGGAAATCCACAACTCGCCCCGTGGAAACATCCAGACCCAGATCACCCAAAGTAGTCTCAAAACGCGCCATTCGTTCCATGACCGTATCGCCCTCACCATCCAGAACAAGATGGATGAATGCGTCAGAATCACCGGGCAAGACTACGCGTTCGAAAGGCGCCTTTCTCATGGTTGTCATGTTAAAATCTAATCCTTCCGAAGCGGAAATCTGAACATGCCTGGGCTGCGGTTCGTTTCTCACGGCATGAAAGATCACGTTTTCCTGCAAGACGGCATCATCAGAGAATGCTGTCTTTCGCGAGTTGAAAACATGAACGCGACGAAGACTCATCGATTCCAATAGCGCCTTGCGAAAGCGGCGGAAATATGGGCCATTACAGAAACTGCGTGGAGTAATAGCAACCAATTCACCCGATGGTTCCAATAGCCTCGATGCCAACCACACAAACGCTGCGTACAGGTTCGATGTTTCCATTCCGGCAGCACTAAGCATCTTCCGAGTTGCTGTCTGTCCGTTAATCTTTTTGTATGGCGGATTAAGGATTGCATGAGTGAATCTTTTTCTCTCTTGGGCAAATAGCCCATCACCCAGCTGCGCAAGAGACGCTGAAATGAAGTCTTCTTTAAAAATGGTTCCCTCAAATCCGATTTCGACCTGCTCGCATGTGTTTCGACAGAATTCCATCACTTCATTCAGGCAAGGCAGAACTCGCTCGTCGTTCTCAAACGCTACTACTTCAATCGACTTCGGTTTATGATCACGACAACAAAACGATTGTACACTCGCAGCAAACAAAGCACCTGCGCCGGCCCCCGCATCCAAAATCCTCACGTTCACGAGATTTCTCTCGAATAGAGACGCCATGAATCGGGCTATTGGTGCGGGGGTCAGAAACTGACCTATTTCTGAACGGCTCCTACGACAAGTCGTACCGTTTATCACCAGTCGTGCTTTATCGGCTGGACAAAGCAGATCCATCGTTCGAGTATCCATGATGAATTTATTATACCTTCATAATACTACAGTAGGTAGGCTGGGACTCCGCTCCGCTACGTCCTCCGGAATACGCCGGATCAACATAATCGAATAATCGTAACACTCGCATCCAAGTTGGATCAAACTTGGGGGCAGGTCCA
>JAUVIQ010000092.1 GCA_030592655.1 Planctomycetales bacterium
AGTTTTTCCAGTCGGTTCCGCCGCGTTGATACATTGCCTGTGCGTAGTAAAAATGCGTGTAGTAGTAATGTCCGCCGGTGCGAGTAACGCTGACGGCCCTTTTGCAGTACTTGACCAGTTCTTCGACCATCTCGGCCTCTTTTCCGAGTCCTCCGGAGCGTCGGTCATAGACACCGGCGGCATAGAAGCAGGTAATGGCGGCAGCCGATATTGCCGGACGCGACCCTCCCCGACTTCGGGCCGAATAGCAAATCCCACCGTCTTTGTTCTGGCATATCTTCAGGTACTTAACTGCGCGTTCGATTGTACTGGCAGGAACCTTGATTCCGACGTTTCGGCAGGCTCGCAGCGCCTGGAGTTGCGTAACCGTTACCGAGCCTTCGTCGGAGTTCTGCGTGGGCGTGTAAATCCACCCGCCCTTGGTCGATTGCGACTTGGCCGTCAAGGCGATGGCCCTGTCCAGAACCTTGCGAATCCGCTTACCCAAATCCTTGTTCAGGTCCATCCCGTAGCACTGTGCCAGAAAGAGCATGGAGAACCCGTGCCCGTACATACTCCTGCTCTCGCCGGTAGGTGCGCAAATCAGACCACCTCGTCCTGATTCGGCCAGGCGAAGGACGTAGATCATCGCCTTCTTGACCTGTTTGTAGTACGGACCAGTCTCAGGCGTCGATCCCGACGACATCAAGGCCAACCCCGCAAGCGAGGTCATCACCGCCGGGTAGTTGTACGACCCGTACCCGCTGTACCAGCTACCGTCGGATCGCTGGGTCCTTTTGAGGAAATCAAGCCCCTTGTCGATTGCCTTGACGGTATCGGCGGTCATCATTTTCGGTAGTACCCGGCTTGGGGCGGCGGCGCGGGCCTGGGACGGATGCGGAACCGACAAACTCCCGCAATCACCCCACGGCGCCATTACCAGTGCCGGAATTACCGCCAGTATCAGAATGTTTCTTTTCAATCGTCGCATATTTATTCCCCTGGGGGCCTATTTCCCATGCTACAGATGCTTCTTTTACCATTATTTTTACTTCCCGTAAACCTCTAATCCGTTGTGTGTCTCTACCACAAGTCGGCCTGCCGTTATCGCCGGAGACGACAGCAACATGTGCCGAGGGTGTCGCTGGCGACGGTTGATGCCATTCGCGTTGGGCAGCGTCAGTTTCTGGACAACCTTTCCATTGGAGGTTTTGACCGTCATCACTACCGGAGAGGTATTGAAATTCTGTTCCTTGACCATCGCGCAAAGATGATTCCTGCCGATTTGAAGAGGCATAATGTAAGTGTGTGTCCGTCGTGCCGGATTAGCCCGGAGGTCCACTGACCACAACATTTTGGCCGATGTCAGTTCGAATGCGTTCAGGGTCGCCGCTATGCCTGCTGATATGCGCCCGGTTACCGGTAAATGCCGCGAGTAGGTGCGCGTATCCGTTATGACATAGAGGCGATTCCCGGCAATCACAGCCCCGGTCGGCATGGAAGATTTACACTGGAAGGTTCGCACGATTCGCCCGTTATCCGTCAGGCTTCGCAACTCGACCACATTACTTCCGGCAACGGGTGAGACTATTACGTGCGTATCGGTAGCGCCTATAATCGCGTGCCCCGACGGCATGTCAATCGACCATATCGACCTGTCTATTCCCAGGATAGGCTCGATGAGTCGAAGCGATTTCCCGTTGCTGACAAGTATCAATCCTTCCGGCGTCAGGTGCGCCTGACCTATCCGAGTCATCGAAATGCTTCCCAGCGATTTCCACGTGGACATATCATACGCGACAACCTGTTTCGCATTCCCCCGACTACGACTAACCAGGAGAATCCCGCCGGATTTCGAGGACTCCCCTCGGGACGTAATCTGCGGGGGAGCCGACCACGAGAAACCTTGCCTGGAAGATACCCGGGTTTTCCAGATTTCCTTACCGGAGTGCATATCGAGCACAATAATGTCCTTGTCGTACGTCAGGACTACCAGACGATTCCCATCCATGGTCGTGAATTGAAGTCTGGACACTATCTTCTCGCTGCCGCTTCGACGCCACAGGACCTTCCCTGTTTTCGCATCCGCGCCGACGATTCCTCCCCAGTGGAACGCGACTACGAGCACAGTCGAATCGTCGGTCAAACCGGCCCGGAGTACATAAGTCGTACCCGTGCGAAATATATTACGCGTATCTATTACCGCAGCGGTTTTCCACTGAATCGCTTCTTCGAATGTCGCAGCGGCTGGGTTGAACCTCGCGATCCGCCCGCCGATGAGCAGGAACAGACTGTCGTCGCAACGCACAGGCTGACCGTCATCCCGTCGGAGAATTATCGTCGCTTCCGATTTCGGACCTCTGAATATCTGCTTCAGCGGAGGGCTGATCGGTCCGGGCAGGTTCGTCGCTATCGTTCGCGGCGGAGGAAGTTGCGCCGTCAGACGCTTGAGAATATCACCGGTCCGACCTGAAACGTCCGCAAAAGAAGCCCTTATATCAGGCGACAACGTTTCCAGCCCGCGCAACCCAAGCCACATCAGCCTCGGGTTCACCCGCTGATAGATCATCGCCATACCCAGTTCGGCAGAAGCGTTAAGCCCGCGATCTGGATACTCTCGCATGAGTCGAGCAATGTCCCGCCCCGCCAGAGACAGCGGTTTTCGGTCGGCTGGGCTTTGCAATCGCAATGCCTGTCGGTATCGGGATTCCGCCGCTCGCAGCAGCGCCATCGGCGCTGACGTGCTGTGGCGATAAGTGTCGGTAACACGCACCATCGCATCAGCATCATCGGAAGCGACCGCGCCAGCCAAAGCCGATGACGCCTTTGCGTCAAAAACGCTATAGCATTCACGTCCGTGCCTGGAAATCAGGTCTTTTATCATCCGATTTCCAAGTTCGTATCCGACGAAGCGCTTGGTATCGACTGTGTCGCGGACGAAGGGGTCGGCGTCGGTTCCGATCTGAACGTCCGCCAGATCGACTTTGGCGTATTTCTCCGTGATTTCCTGGGCCAGTCCCACCGCCCGGGCAGTGGCGCCGTTTTTACTGTAATATTTCGCCAGCCTCAGCAGCATCTCACCCCGACTGCGATCGCTGTAGGCGTATTCCCTGGCCTTGTTGTATAAACCGAGCATCGCCGATGGGTTCGACGCCTTGTGGTCAGCCAGGGAGACATACGTCCTGTAGAGCATCTGACTGGTCTTGGACAGGAGAACATTGTTGCCTCTCTCCTCGGCGGCATGTCGCGTTTTCAACAGGTCCGCCAGGGCTATTCTGGTATGACCGGCGCCGAATGCGTTCACCGCCCGCTGATAAAGCAGGTTCGGAATTTTTTCAGGCGGAACCTTCTTTATCCGGTCGGTAAGGTCCGTATGTGTATCCTCGAAGGTGAAATACGCCGACAGTCCGGCGGCATTGGCCGCGATCATCTTCCCATCGACGCAGATAAGGTTGCCCAGAATCGAGCCTGGATCCACCAGTGGCGGACGGGAAATGTTGAAGTCGGACAAAGATACTCGAATGATCTCGCCACGACCCGACGCCAGAATCGCGTCGGTCGTTACCGCTGGGCGACCGTGGACGCCGCTGAGTTCTTCTGCCTTCCAGACATCCTGTCCGTTTGCAGCATCAATTACAATCATCCCCTCACCCGACAGGAGTAATCGCGAACCATCGACAGCGGTCAGGTCCCGCTGCTTGCGACGGTCGGCGCTCCATTCCAACCGACCTGTATCGGTGCGGAAGGCCAGGAGTTTCCCGCAATCGGCAGGAAGGCAGATCGCCCTTCCCCTGGTAACCACGATGGGATTCGGCGGAGTGGACATGCCCGAATTGCGCTGGTACTGATAGGCCCAGAGGGATCGTCCCGTATCGGTGTCAAATGCCGCAACCACACCGAAATTGGTAACGACGAAGACTTTCCCGCCCGAAACCGCCGGCGGACTGGCCCGGAAATTCGAGTTCTGAAGCATTCTGTAACGCGTGGCCAGCATAGGCGTCTGCGCAATCATCGTCTCCCACACCAATCGCCCGTTTTCGGCGTTCAGGCATACAAGGTGATGGGATTGTGTGTACTCGACAATTGCATACAATCGTCCTGCGACATAAGTCGGGGCGGTCAGGTATTTCGCTCCGCGAATCAGGGCGCTGTCGCCCTCGCCGGCGCCTATCTGCCAGAGCATCCGCCCCTGATTGGAAATCGAAAACGCCGTGAGAACGGAGGTATCCGCAGACTGCCGAGGTGATCCTCTTCCCCAACCCATATGGATGTAATTAGGCGTCTGCCACTGCGGGAACCCACCGAGCGCGAAAACCCTCCCCCCGCCGGCTGTTACCGTCCACAAACCCCGGTCTTCCATTCTCATGCTGGAGGGACTACCGTAGTACACCCTTCTGCCGCCGGAGGACTTCTTGTGGAATAAAGGAAAATCAATCGTCTCCCAGAGTGTCTCGCCCGTCGGAAGATCGATCGCTACGACGCCCCTGGCAGCGCGGTACAGAACCGTCTTACCGACGACAATCGGATGAATCACAGCCGGGAGCACCATATCCGCCCCTCGTCTCCTGCCGGTGTAACGGCTGACAAAGATTACCCGTCCCTCGCGCAGTAACACTTTTGCCGGCATCTTCGAGGCGCTGCGAGATCGGTTGGCAAAAAACCTCGCTATGGTTTGGATGTTGGGATTGTTCACGATGTCGCCTGCGTGCGTACTCCATCGCGGGTTAAGCACCGGCCTGGCCGGACTCATCACAGCCACCGAGTCGGGCGCACCGGCAAGGCAAGGCCAACCTTCCTTATAGTGTACCTCGCCCAGCAGAGGGGATTTCGCAAGCATCCGCCGCGCAAATTTGACTACGTTTTCATCCCTGCCTCCGAAAGCGGCAACGGTTTTGGAATGCCTCTTAATCAGCAGGTCCAATATTTCCGATGCGTATTTGGATTCTCCGGCGAAGTGATGCGCCACGGCAATCCTCGCCAGCAACACCGCTTCGTCCTTCGGCTCCGGCTTGGAACCATCCCGCCCATTGACCGAAATAACCCTTCGGAAGCAGCGGGCCGACTGTGAAAATTCGCCACGGTCGAACAGTACCGCGCCAAGCACCTCAAGGGCGCGCGAACCGTAACTCGTGTACATATAGCGATCTATAACGCTGCGCAAAGCGGCTTCATCAAGACGACCCGAAGCGGCGCGAAACAACACCTCCGCACGGGCATCATATAAACTTCGATAGAGCTTCATCCCTTCAGGCGGAAGACGACCTATCTCGACACGGACGCGAACAGACAAGGAAACGAACCTGCGGGGGTCTTTGGTAAATACGAAGCACTGCTCGGAGCGGTTCAGGAGGGCCTGAAGTATCTCAATCGCATCGACGTAATCCTTCGAGGCGATCATTTCGCGGGCGCGGACAATGTATCCGCTCATCTCGTCATCGACGTTGACCAGCGGGGAAATTGACGGTTTTCCCGTCGTCGAGGGATCCGCCGGAATTTCAGGTCCGTCAAGGATAATCTGGACCCGACCCACATCAACCACAACGCCCTGACCCCGCGCAATCGGCGCGGGGACAAACCACATAGCGGCAATCCAGGCGAAAAACGCAAAAAATATCTTACCTTTTTGGTACACTTTACTCCGTATTCCCGGGAAAACTGTTCTTTTGTTGCCCGCCAAAAACCTCTCCCCGACAACGCTGATGGTAAAACAACCCGGCCCTGAATGCCAACCAAGCCGATTTTACACAAGGCGAAGGCAGAGTCCAGAATGTTCCGTACCCCTTTAGTCGTATCAAACCCGAAAAAGTTCCCACGGTTTCAAAAAAAATACAAATTATTAAACACGAACACCATAAAACAATCTCCTTGACCCTATAAGCAAAAGCGGGTATAATGCGTATTCTGAATTATACGGTTTTGAAAGGTTCGTTCGGCTCGTTCTTTTTAGTTTTCTTTGCTCATTATACAAGAGAGGAGAGTTAGGCTCTATGAAAGCGAAATGGTTGGCAGGCGTGGTCTTTTCATGTGTAGCAGCGTTGGCGTTCCCGAATGTCGGTCTGTCGGGAGATATAGAACTTCTGGTTGACGGCGGTTTCGAGAGCGCTGTCCCAATCGGTGTGGATTTGCCCCTGGACGCCGGTTACTGGAGCGGCGACATCAGCCAAAAAGTTTTAGCCATGGACGGTATCACACCGCTCGAAGGTGCGAGCATGATCAAATTCATTCATGCCGCCTCGTACATAGCCGTTCCCCCCGACAATCATGGCTGGGCACAGGTCTATCAACTGGTCGATCTTTCCGCTTACAGCAGCGTTATTTCCGCAGGCGGAACCACTGCCACATTTTCCGGCTACTTCAACCGTGTTCAGATAGACGACCAGACCGACACGAAATTCGTCGCCAGAATGAATGCATATGAAGGCGATCCGACAGAATACGCATCAGGCGCATCGAGCATTGCCTATGGCACTACAACAATCTACGCCGACAGCGTTCTCGATACGTGGGAATTCGCAAGTGCCGAAATAACATTACCGGTTAATGCCGGTTACATCGCCGTCTGTATCGTTGCCGTTGAGAACGTGCATGGCGACCCTGGCGACCAGGTGGAATTCGACGGGCATTATGGTGACGGAATGTCGCTGGTGTTCGTTCCGGAGCCTGCGACATTAAGCCTTTTGGCTCTTGGCGGGCTTGCGCTAATCCGTCGAAGACGCTTATAACGCGCCCGTTATTTCCGGTGTGGTCTTCGTCGAAAGATTCTCGCCTTGAGGTTGTTCCAGAATCCGATTACGCCAAGCCGACCGGCCAAGGCGCGTATCTGCTGGTCCGACGGCGAAAGCGTAATGGCCTTGGAAACGTAACGACGGGCACGGGGAATTTGACCTTTCTGAAGGTGGGCCTGGGCGAGATTGTATAGGGCCAAGGGGTAATCAGGCTGTAACTTCAACGCCCTGCGACAGTGGCAGATACCGTCGTCCAACTCGTTCATCAGCAGGTAACTGACGGCTAATCCGTGTTCGGCGTGGGGATTTTCAGGCTGGAGGGCGACCAGTTTCCGCAGGACGGCGTTCGCCTGTTTTGTCTTCTGTGCCTCGATGAGTAGTTGCGCCAGTCCCAGAAGCGTTGACGGGTCGTCGTCTGCGTGTCTCAATTCAGCCAGCAGATGCACGCCTGCGGGTTTCACGCGTCCCATTCGAAGCAGCGTCTCGCCGAGGGCCTGATGCGACCCGTGATAGCGACGGTCAATCTTTATGACCAGCCGAAACTGTTCTTCCGCCGCATAAAGCCGACCTTGCCTCATCGCCACCATCCCAAGACCGAAATGAGCGCCGGGATTGTCGGGAACCTGCTCCAGTACCCGGCGGAACTTCTCGCCGGCCTCATCAAAGAGCCCCATCTCCGTCAGCATTTCGCCGAAGTCGAGCAGGACCTCCATGTCCCCCGGAGCATCGGCCAATTCGGCGAGGTAACTGTTCCTGGCCTTGGCAAAATCACCCATCGCCCAGCAGGTTTCGGCTATGCGTACGTGGACATGCGGGTGATCAGGGTCAATTTCCAGTACCTGCTCCAGACAGGCGATTGCCCGTCGGAACTCGCCGCGTTCGTACAGACTGGCCGATATGTTGTACAGGCAACGCGGGCAGAGCGGTTCTACCTGGCGGGCGAGGTAGAACATAATCTCGGCCTGTTCGTGCTCGCCCATTTCGGTGTAGAGGATGATGCGGTTGCAGTAGGACGGTTCAAACGTCGGGTCCGCCTGCTCGATCCGCTCGAAACACTCCAGGGACTCGGCGTAACGCATCAGATGCATCAGGTCCACGCCGAGGGCGTTATGTACTTCCACGTCGCCGGGTTCGAGCGCCAATGCCTGTCGGTAAGCAGTTACTGCCTCATCGAAATCAGCCATCACGTCGAAGGTCAAACCGAGATCGAAATACCAGGAAGCGTTGTAGGGATTGATTTCGATGGCGCAGCGGAACTCCCTGGCGGCCTTTTCAAACTGACCCGACAAATATAACTGTCCGGCACGCTCGGCATGCCATTCCGCTTTGACCCAATCGTTCATGTATGCCTGAAAACCCGCTGTAACGGCAGACCTATGAAACCCCGCTTGACTAACCTGTTATCATTGTTATTCTACACTTCGCAGAACCACGCGACAAGTCCAACACGCCTTTTCGACAAAAATTAAATAAAAAGACCATGCCTCGCTTCCCATAGGGACACTACGTGAAAGCCTGTCCCATAGAGGCGAGCACGCCAACAGATTGGTTGACTGGTTGATTGGTAAATCAGTTCATCAGTTTCGGGTTCCGTTTTCCCGTAGTGCGTAGCACCGCTTGCGCGGGGACACTTCGTGTTGCCTAATCCCAAATCCCTGTTTTTCCGTTATTTACCCGGTGTTACCGTGAACGTTTTAGCCCAATCGGGAAGTTTCGGCGCTTTGGTTCGCAGCATCTTCTTCCAGGCCTCATCCGTCAGGCGGTCGGCCATTGGATGTTTGAACTCGTAATGACTCAATACAGGCCCGACGCCCGCGACCAGCCCGCCGTCAGGCATCGGATAGACCACCACCATCGTGTGCAGATAACCCGTGCCCTCTTCGAGGACCTGCCGGCTGTTGCCGTCGGTGTGAACGTCGGCGACGATGGTCGTCTCCAAACCGTCCTTATTCACGCCGGCTACGACCGACTTCAAGTGCGCCCCAAAACCACGAATAAAGGCGTAATCTTCCTTTGTAAGTTTTTTATTCGCCAGTTCAGCCTGCGATATCGTCAGCAGACGAGCGACGATTTTTTCAAGAGCGACGAGTCGGCTGCGGGATTGCTTGTCCAGCACCTTGAAATCATCCAGGCCGGCGATCGTCATTCGCGTCAGCGCCAGAAGGCGCGCGTAGAACTCCGGCACCGGTTCGACGTAGCCCTCGACCATCTTAGGCCGCGGCGGCATGGCCCCCGCCCGCATCGTGTACGACTGCTTGGCGTAGAGAATCGTATCGTGCCGCAGTTGCGACCAACTGGCAAGGGCAGCCGACAGTTGCTTGTCCCGCCAGGCCGGTGTTTGCATAAATGTCGGATAACCGCTGCGATATTCCTTCAGCAGGGCCTTGAGCGTATAAAGCCAGGACCAGTACATATTGCGGTTCCAACCGGCCTGGTCTATTCCGGCAAACTGTCCGGTTACCTTCGCTAATGTCTCGTCGTAGCGTTGGTATTGGTCGTCGCCGAGTTGTTTGGTCCAGTGCCTTGCGCGGTCCGAGCCGAGGACGGTCATAACGTCCAGCCCGCGTGGAAAACCGCGAACAGGCCCGCCACGGCTTGAGACGAACGTGAACGGGATACGTGATATCTTGGTCTTCTTGCCTATGTACTGCCCGACGGTCGGATAGACCATCTTGCCCATCATATGTGAATCGGGGATGTATCGCTGGCCCATCAGGCGCATTCCCTGCGTCAGGCCCAGCGCCTTGGCGAGTGTGGCCTCATCGGCAATGCCCGCCGGCGGACCTTCAAGATCGCCCAGGCCGCTGTATATCTCCGGCTTGCGCAATTGGGCCAAGGCCTTGCGGTACTCGAAGAATTTCTTCGCATCCGTCAGCGATGAAGCCGTTACAGCCTCGCCGATGGCGCTGCGAATCGCGCCGCGATACTCATACGGCGTCAGGTCGTCGGCGAATCCGACGTAGTAGGCCGTTACCGAATAAAGCCGATCCCACACCTTCGCCAGAGTTCGACCATCGGAAAGTTTTTTCTCCATCATCCCCGCCAGCATCGCGGCTGCGAGCGTCTGCCTGCGCGCTTCAGCCTTTGAGACCACTGCTTTAAGCCATCGGCCTTCGGTGTCCTTGGTCTTTCCTCGGATGATGAACGTCATCCGCCCGTACCACATCAGGGCCTTGAAGTATTGCTTGAGTTTCTTGCTGCGTGTGTAGTGCCCGCGCGGGACGTACTGGGAATAATCTTCCTTATAGATGAACAGCGGGCTTTTATCGAAGCCCTTATGTGCGGCGATAAGGGCCAGTTCGGCCCGGACTTCCTTATCCACAATTTTCGGAATAAGGTCGCCGAGGTCCTTGTCAGCCGGATGGGCCTTGATGTATTTCTCCATTGCGGCCTTCAGTTCGCCGGTTGGCAACGAAATGGGGAGACGCGTGACACCCTGTTGTTTGACTATCGCATCGATCACTTCCTTGTATTTCCGGAAAAACTCGCTGCGTTGCCGCCAAGTCGGCTTTTCAGGCCAGGAGTCGATATCTTTCAGCGCCTCGACCGCCTCGGCCCCAAGATCGGACTGGGAAAGAATGACGACTGGCACGGTGGCGTATCCGACCAGCAGTCGGGCGGATTCTTTCAATTCGCCGTCGGTCGATTTGTACAACTTCAATGCTTCAGCCTGGATGGCCTTGCTTATCAGCGTCGCGTCGCGGAAGAACTCCCGCTCCTCGATGGCCTTGAGCGTCTCGTCGAACTGGATGTGGTAAAGATGCAGCAGCGAATCGGAGGTGATGAAGACCGGCAGGCCTCGCTCCTTGAGCGACTTGTAGAAACTGGCTACGTCGTCATAACGCCCGCCCGCCATGGCTGCGAAACCGCTAGCGGTTAGTGCAGCGTCGAATTTGCCCTTCACCACCTTATTGCGAAGTTCGGGGATTTTCCCGGCGAAGTCCGCGTTGGTCAGTTTCGCCAGGTCCAGCGGCAGTTTGTACTGCGGGGCGTTGGGTTGACATCGACCTTTACCGGCTTGTAATACTTCGCCATTCGCGCCGGCAGGTCGTCGCATCCGGGGAGTTTCTTCGCCGAACCGACGATTTTATCCTCCGCCCGCATCGGCCCGGCCCCAAAAACAATAACGCACGCCAAAAACAATCCCGTAATTCGCTTCATCGCTACGCTCCTTATCTGTGGATACACCAAGTCCGAAAAATAGCCGCAGAGCGGCGTCTTTCTTAGCCACGGGCGGAAGCCCGTGGAAAAAGACAACGCATCCCGTAAGCCCCGTATGGGGCGTCTTGTTCAGCCGCAACCCGTTACGCCAACAGCACCAAGGCGCCCCTGACGGGGCTTACATAGCGCAACCTTCTCATCCACGGGCTTCCGCCCGTGGCTAAGAAAGGGTACAAACCGGTTACATAGTTTACAGATTGAACCGGGCACATGGTTTACACCTTGTACGATGTATAGGCGAAAGGAGCGTTGCCTATGCCGTGGAAG
>JAUVIQ010000256.1 GCA_030592655.1 Planctomycetales bacterium
ACGGAACAGGGCTGGCAAAATTCCGGGATGCGATACCAGACCGCTACATCGACGTTGGTATCAACGAATCGCACTCCGTCGCAATGGCGGCAGGACTGGCAAAAGCGGGAATGAAACCCGTCGTGGCCATATATTCCACATTCCTCCAGCGGGCGTTCGACCAGATATTCGAGCAGGTCGCGCTGCAGAACCTTCCCGTGATTTTCTGCATCGACCGCGCGGGACTGGTCGGTACCGACGGACCGACACACCACGGACTGCTCGATATCGCCTGCTTCCGACCATTTCCGGGGATGGTCGCGATGACGCCGGGCGACGAAGCCGAACTGGTCATGGCGATAGACTTGGCGCTGTCGATGGGCAGGCCTTGCGCGATCCGCTACCCCCGCGACATTATCCCGAAACCGACCGACGCTTCACAGCGGACGCCTTTTGTGCCCGGAAAGGCGTGCGTGGTGCGGGAAGGAACCGACGGCGCATTCCTGGCCGCCGGAGCAATGGTCGAATACGCCCTCCAAGCCGCTGAAATACTGGCAGAAAAAGACGGCATAAACGCAACCGTCGTCAGCGCCCGATTTGTCAAACCGCTGGATGAAGAACTCATCGTCAACCTGATATCAGCCGGTAAACCAGTACTGACAGTAGAGGACCATTCCGTCGCATGCGGTTTCGGCTCGGCAGTGATGGAACTGGCGGCAAAAAACTCGCTGGACACTTCTGATGTCAAACTGCTTGGCATCGGCGACCACTTCGTCCCGCACGCCGGACGGGCACAGCAACTCGCCGAAGCCGGACTTGATGCAACCGGTCTGGTCGAAACTATGAAACGATGCATCGCAGAACAAACCATATCAGGAACGAGTAATCAGTAATTGGTAATTCGGAAGGAGAAATCCTTTGAGCAACGGAATCCTGACTGAAATGACAATCGAGGATGTTCGCGCGTTCGACCCGGAGGTCGTAGCGATAGGTGTCGGGTCGGTGGAGCCTCACGGGCCTGTGCTGCCCTACGGGACGGACTATTGGCAGGCCGACGCAAGCGTTCGGCGTGGCGTAATCCTGGCCAATGAATCCGGCGCGCGGGCGCTGATGTACCCGACGCTGCCAATCGGAAACAATGCCAACTTCAAGGCCTTCCCATTCGCCTGCCGGATTCGCGTCCAGACGCTGATGCAGATGCTACTCGACATCATCAACGCCCTGGCGGAAGACGGAATCCGCAAGATCGTCCTGTTCGACGGGCACGGCGGAAACACCGACACGCTCCGCGCCACGCTTCGTGCGAACGTCGATGCCCACCGCCCCGGCCAAGGCCCGTTCGTGTGTATAACCTCCTACCCGCCTGCGCCCGCTTCGCTCGTCGAAGACTCAAGCGATCACGGCGGCGAATCGGAGGTCTCACGGATGCTCTATCTGCGCGAAGACCTGGTGCGGAAAGACAAGTTCGACAATTTCCCGTGGGGCAAAAAACCGGCCGTCGAAGCCTTGACCGACGAAGGCGTCTATTTCGTCAAGCCATGGCATCTTCACGTACCCGCCTCGGCGGGCGGAGATGTGCGAAAAGCCTCGGCAGAGAAAGGCAAGGGACTCATCGAAAACGCAGCCGAACACCTCGCCCGCCTCCTGACGCAACTATCAAAAACGCCCTGGTCGGAAACATTCCCGTATTAAGCGTTAAGCGGGGGACGAGGCAATTAAGTGCTCCGTCCCCTTTAACTAATTATCTCCCGGGCCGCGATGGTCAAGCAACTTACGAACCCATCCCCAACGTTTGCCGGGGCCAAGCGCAAACCATTTGTAAGGTTTTCCTGCTGGAGGTCTAAGCCAAATAGATTTCACACCTTTAATCTTCTGCCCTATCAACACGTTCTTCTGCCAATAAATACGCCCATTGACACGAACACGATATCGTGCGGTGTTATCTAAATTATAGAGTTCTTCCAGAACGAATCGCATGACCTGCACTATATTAGCCCTTTGTTCCGGCTCCCATTTCAACTCTGCTGGTACCGTTGCCTTGCACGAAACAATACCAGCATCTTTACCCTCAGTGGGAATATTCCATTTGCAGCGCAGCGGAAGTTTTTCCCTTTTCATCGACCCGAGCTTGACATTTTCAGAGTCCAGCGAATCACAAAGAAAAACAAACAGCATCGCGGGTAATCAGCGTTTCTTGAAAATCTGGCTCAGTCTTTTCTGATCCAGCATCCTGATTACATTGTTGTTCTCATCGACTGCATAGACATTTATCTTCTGCTGGGCAACGTCGATGACGTAGAGCAGGTCCAGACTTTTGGAATAGTTACCGGTAACCATGATATAGTCCCCGCCCCGAATTGACGTATCGGCCAATGCCTGATTGCTGTTGTACGTCAGGGCAAGAACGGTCACAAGAATAGTGGCCAAAACACAAAGCATCGCAATTGTTACATTTTTGGTGTCTTTCAGAATTAAGGGGACGGAGCACTTAATTCCGTCCCCTTAATTCCCGGATTTGCGTTTCCGGTGGACGATCTTCCCGCCGACCATCGTCATCTGCACATGAAAATCACGGCCTAATATCACACTGTCGGCATCGCTTCCGGGGAGAATGTTCCCCTTGCGATAGTTCACACCCAAAACCTTGGCGGGAATGACGCTGGCCATTTTGAGAGCATTTTCCAACGGAACCATCCCGGTGGAAACCATATTCCCGACTGCCTGGTTAAGTGTAAGGATACTCCCGGCAATAGTACCGTCGGGCAGATTGGCAACACCGTTGGCCACAGTTACTTTTCTCCCGTCGGCAATGAAGCGTTTCCCTCGCAGGCCGGCGATTCTCAAGGCGTCGGTAATCAGGCATATCTTGTCCGCCGGCTTGGCAAGGAGCAGGAGTTTGACCACGACCGGGTGAACGTGGTGCATATCGGCGATGAGTTCCACGGTAATTTCAGGATTGGTCAGTACCGTGCCCATCACGCCGGGATCGCGGTGATGCGTTCGACGCAGAGCGTTGAATACATGGGTAACGTGATTGACACCGGCGTTTATCCCAACCGACATCTCCTCGTGGGAAGCGTTGGAGTGCCCCACCGCTGTCCGGATTCCCCTGTTGCGACACTCTCGAATGAACTTGATAGCGCCGGGAATCTCAGGGGCTACCGATATGAGACGAATATTGTCGTTCGAGGCCTCTATAAAATTGCGAAGTTCTTTGATCGAGGCCGAACGCAGGTCTTTTTCCCGAAGTGCGCCTTTTCTCCGGACGCTCAGGAAAGGCCCTTCGAGATGCACGCCCAATATCTCGGCCCCTTTGACTCGCCCCTCCATCGCCCGGCGAACGGTGGCTATGCGGCGGAGCATCCCGGACGGACTGGCTGGGTATATTTTCGGGAGGAAGGATGTGGTACCGAACCGGACCAGGGTCGAAGCCATCTTCCGGATAGACTCAACTTTGCAATCGCTGGTGTCGCCGCCTCCCTCCCCGTGGATATGCAGATCAATGAACCCCGGAGCGAAAATCATCCCATGCGCTGCCACCACCAAGGCCC
>JAUVIQ010000063.1 GCA_030592655.1 Planctomycetales bacterium
CCGCAGCCTGGTCGGCGGCCTGTTCGGAGCGGAATTTTTCATACACTCGCGACGCCAGGATTCGTCTGGCTTTGGCGCGGTTCTTGTGTTGGCTCTTTTCGTCGCGCATCGAGACGGTAATTCCCGTCGGGACGTGCTCCAGTTTAATGGCTGATGATACCTTGTTGACGCTTTGCCCGCCGGGTCCGCCTGCCCGACTGACGTGTTCGAGAACATCCTTTTCCCAGTCGATTTCGATATCGATGTCTTCGGGTTCGGGAAGGACTGCCACCGTAGCTGCGGACGTATGTATCCGCCCCTGAGCCTCGGTTTTCGGAACCCGCTGGACGCGGTGCCCTCCGCCCTCGTAACAGAGTCGGCTCCAGACGTCGGAGCCTTTGACGTTGACGATTATCTCGCGGAATCCGCCGAGGTCGGTGGCCGTTGCCGAAAGTATCTCCACCTTCCATCTTTTCCGTTCGGAGTAGTGGGTGTACATATTCAGCAGGTCGGACGCGAACAGGGCGGCTTCGTCTCCGCCGGTACCCGCGCGTATCTCCAGGATAACCGAGTTGATCTCGGTCTGGTCGCTCATCACCAGCAACTGGAGAATTTCATCGATCAGCGTATCGGCCTGGCCCGTCAGTTCCTCGATTTCGTCCCGGGCCAGTTCCTTCATGTCCGCTTCTGATTGCGGGTCGTCCATGATGGACCTTGCCTGTTCGGTCTTTTCGATAAGTGTGGTGTACCGGCGGTAAGGTTCGGCGACACGTCCCAGGCGGGCGTACTCTTTTGAAATAGCCACGATGCGGTTTCGGTCGGAAGCCACGGCTGGGTCGTTCATCTCGTCAGCCAGTTGCCCGAAACGCTCGACGATGGTTTCGAGTTTGGTAATCAGGTTGGGCGAAATTTCAGGCATGAGATATAAAAACTCGCTAAACATCTAAGCCGGTATTAGAAAAAACGCCGGCGCGAAATATCGGCGCCGGCGCTTACAGGAAGTTATAGTGCTAATTCGTGTTGGCTTTTTTGAAATAATCTCCGCCGTACTTCTTCTGGAATTTCTCGACCCGCCCTGCGGTATCGACGAATTTCTGCTTACCGGTGTAGAACGGGTGGCAGGCGGAGCATATATCCACGCGGATGTCCTTGCAAAGCGTCGAGCGGGTAGCGAATGTGTTCCCACAGGCGCAGGTTACTGTAATGTCTTTGTATTCGGGATGTATCTTTACCTTCATGTTATTTTCACCTTTACACTGAATCCAGCGAAGGATTATACGGATATTGGAGGAACGAATCAAGCGGAATTTAGAAAAAGGGGACGGGAGTCTTTTTCTTCTACTTAATCAGGTCTGTGATGATACGGACCATTTCGGGCATCCTGTCTGCCAGTAGTCCGAGCGGCGCGACCAGCATTGCCGTGGCGATCAGCAGGAACGTAACGGCCATGGGCGTAGCGACGGTCGGTATCTCAGCCAGTTGTGAGGAGATGAGTTTTTCAAATTTTCCGCCGAAAGCGTCCGCCTCGTCGCCTTCGGTCGAGATCGAGACATTTCTCAGCAACGGCATTGCCGAAAATTTCAGCACGAGGTTTTTTCCCCGTAAGGTGAGGCTTCTGTTTCGTCGTTCGAAAGGTTCGCCCATTTCCATCAGCGCTCGCTCTGCGGCGCGAAGGGCCGCCGGAAGGGTGATGTTATAGACAACCCAGTTCCCCGCCCGTCGCGGCGCCAGCACTATCGCAACAGAGATCATCACGCCGATTACCGCCGGTAACGCCCATACAGACGCCCCGAAGTAATTAAGCACGGGAACACAGAATACCGGAGCAAAGGCTGCGTTGAGCAAGATAAAGTCGCTGCGCGCTGTGAGTATCTGTGGATTAGGCCGACTGTTGAGCAGCCCCAGCAGCAGGAAATAGACTGCCACAGGCGCCACAACCGCAGCGACCTGAACGGCAAGAGTCATTTGTTCGCTACCAATCATAGCAAATCACTTCCGTCTGGATATTCTACTCGATATTCTTCGGTTCTGCAACCTTTCTATACCCGATTGCGTGAATTATGTCAAGAACTTCGGTCCACGTGGGGAATGAGCGGTTATTGACGCTTTTGTACCGGTTGATTGCCATGAGGAAATCGAACTGCTCGTCGGTCATTTCGCCTTCTTCAGCGGCCTTTCGGGATTCGCTTCTCCGACGCCCCGGACCGCGACGACGGTCCAGCCCCACACGCTGCTCGACTACATTAATCCGCCGATCCGACTCTTTGCGTCGTTTTTCACCTTTACGCTTCTCGTCCGGCGAACCGGCACTGTCCTGATCCCGCTTCTCTACTGAGGATTTATCTTCAGCCACGTATTGTTCTCCCGTAAAAAAAACCTTTCCCAGACTCTTTATCGGCATGATGTGCAGAGTTCCGCATACTAACCCGCATTTTTCATTAATCGCAGTCCGTAGGACTCTGCGAGGACTCTTCGAGAGGACGCAGCCGTTCGCTGCGGCGACCGAGCCGGGGAGTTCACAGGGATTTAAAAAACATATCTGCCTGCCGGTTTTCGACCCTGCCTTCGGCTCCTGTGCGCGAGTGCATTAATTAATTGGCGATGCTATTGCACCCCATCCCGAACTCCACCGGCGTTTATCGGGACGTTCGGCGTCCTTGAACCTGTGGGCAAATTGGCCCTGGTCTTGGCGGGCGAGGCTTGACCGGTACGATCCTCTGCATCAGGGCGGTGTGGATCATATATTTTCTTATTGTTCTGTCTTCCGGCATCCGTTGGCCCGGAGATACTGTTGGCGCCCTGGTGACAAAGTGCTTCTGGTAGGCCAGCGTCTGACCGAAGCGCGGGCCGTGAATTTTGTAAATCCGACCCACGCCGCGTTTTTCTGCCGGCGAAAATCGGGCTTTGTAGCAGGCCTGGAGATATTTGCGGACGTCGTCCTGGCTCGGCGGGATAGACATGACCGCGCCCACGCGCAGTTCTGTCTGAAGTTTCTTCGGATCGTACTGGCTGAGGTAACTGTCGAGGACCTTATCGCGCATGGCTGCGAACAGTTCGGGCGAGTTGAACAGGTCTGCGCCGATGATGCGCTTGTCCTTCGCTACGACAATTCCGGCACAATTTTTCGGTAGTTTTGGAACGATCTTGTTTCGGAGTTTCTTCAGGTGTTTGACGTTTTCCGGTTTGATCATGGCTACTGACAGGTCGCCGCTGGCGTTGGTGGATTTGAGTCGCCGGTTGGCGCGGGCGACCTCGGACCAAACCTCGCTTTGACCGACCTTTTGAGCGGCCCTTTCCCGCACGCCCTGTGGCGCCATTGTTCCGGCAGAGAAACGCTTCTTCCCGGCCCATCTTCCGCGTTGGACGCAATAGACCGGGAGGACCGTAACCGAATCAGGCCCAAGCAGCGCATCGGTCGTCAAGGTCCGGTTCTGCTTTCCGCCCGTGATGATTTCACCGGCCATCAGGAAAATCATCTTCCCCGACTTGTTGACGAATCTGGCCTTGGGTACCTGGGCTGATTTCATTTCCTCGATAACCAGCAACTTCTTTTCCATCGCCTGGGCCATCGTCAGGACATTGTCAAGGCGATTGGTTCGGTTCAGGCCTATCGGAAAGACAGTCAGTCGGCCGAGTTTGACCGGCGGATGTATGTCGGCCCGGTCGAGGTATCGCGTCAGGACATTGACTGTCGGTCTGACCGCAACGGCCTTTTGTTCGGTCCGGTTTTCGGCGGGTCCGTCCTCGACGGCCGAAAGTAACAGACACAACGACAACAGGATATAAACCGTCGTACGCATGATTTTAGTCTCCTTTCGCCTTGGACACCCCTATCTACTTTGACGCCGGAGGAGAAAAAAAGTTCCATTACATCAGCATATTATTGTGTCCGACAACATCCTCGGGCACAATGTCTCCGGTGTAAAGACCAGGAGTGGAACGAAAGACGCCCGATGGTTTACCTGATAATTTCAATAATTTTCATGGTGCTGTTGGCTGTGGTTACTCGGATAGGCACGCGCAGCGGGGCGGGGCCTCTCGGAATGAACGCGGTCTTTCGCGGGACGGCCGGTGTAATAATGCTCGTGGTGGCCATCTCAACCACGGATTCATCGAGCATCGAGCAGGTTTGGCGTCTGACCGGCTGGTCGGGCTTGATTGCGGCGATGTTCTTCTTCTGGGCCGGCTTTGCGGCGATTAAGGCGGTGCAACTGGGACATCTCAGCATAAGTTGGACTGTTTTGCGCTGCTCGATGATCCTTCCGACGCTCGCGTCGCTGTTCTACTGGCACGAGGTCCCGCTTTGCCCGGCGAGCCGGACGCTCATCATGAGGCTCGGCGGGATCGCGGTGGTTACTCTGGCAGTTGTGTTACTGGGACTGGACCACGCAAGGAACAAGCGCGCTCTGGCGTCCGGCGGCTCGGCCAAGGGCGGATCGAAGGCGTGGGTCTTGTGGCTGATGGCTGCATTCCTCGGACAGGGTGGATGGGAAATTATGCTGAGATCCACACGCACGCTTCCAGACGACCAGAGCCGCTTTTTCTTTGTAACGATAGTTTTCATGGGCGCGTTCCTTATAACTCTTCCGGTGATGGTTGCGGTAAAGGCGAAGCTGGGGCGAAAAGAGTTGTTTTACGGTTCGATGCTCGGCGTTTGTGGACTTCTGGCATCAGGCTCGCGGGTGTGGGCGCTGCGTGATATCGACGGCATTATTGTTTTTCCCGTTACAACCGTCAGCGTTATGATACTGGTCCAGATCGCCGGGGCGGCAATCTGGCGGGAGAAAGTCGGGAAATGGGGCCTGGTCGGATTCGCCGCCGCCGTCATAGGGGTACTGGCTTTGACTATCAGGTTTTGACACAGGGAGAATCTTACTATGGCCAAAGAAATTTCCGATGATCTTGTCTGCCTTGAAGGTTCGCCCAGGCAGGTTGGGCAAACCTTCGGCGGCGTGAACCGTTCAGCCATCCGGCGGGACGTGAGAGAATTCTACAGGCTCCTGAAGGAAAAAGAACGAATCAGCAAACGAAAGATGCTGGCGGCGGGGAAATACTACCTTGAACTTGTCAGCCGCTACGCCCCGCACTGGATCACCGAGGCAGAGGGAATCGCCGCCGCTGCGGACCTGGATGTCGAGGAGTTCCTCGCCTACAAAGGCGCCAAGTACCGCGTCATCAACCGCCCGGAGTGTTTCACTTATTACTCTGCCCCGCGCCACAACGCCGGCGGGCGGACGCTTCTGCACAAGAACCGCGACCAGGTCGAACGACCACAGGCCGCCTATGTAGTGGGCACAAAGCCTCGCGGAAAGCGCATCTACCGATTTGTCGCCAACGGCGATATCCACGACATAGGTCCGTCGATGGCGCTGAACGAGAAGGGCCTGGCGATAGTAGCGGACATGGGCTACAAGGAGAAAAACCCCCGCTTCAGAGGCATGATGAACGGGGACATTCTGCGGATAGTCGTCGAGACTTGCGCCAACGTGGAGGAGGCGACTGCACTTTTGAGGGGGTTCCACGAAGAGAAGGTCTATGCCGGCGGAAAGTTCGGCACGCACTGGATGATCGCCGACCGGACCGGAGCGGGCGTGCGGATTTATCAGTACATCGACAGTTTCGTCGAAAAGAGAAGCCGCAGAGGTTTCCTTGTCATGCGCGAAGACGCCAGGGGACGACTGGTTACGAAGGTCCTCTCGCAGAATCGCGGGAAGATCACAGCCGGCGTGATGAACCGTCTGAGCCGCCGGCGGCCTGTATTCAGTCCTTCATGGAACGTTTCGGCTTACACAGCCTTGATCCCGCCGAAACGGCCCGACCTGTTTTCTTACGCCTGGTTCGCCGTCTGTAACGTCCGTAAAACACTGTACGTGCCGCTTTATATGGGTGTAACGGCGACACCGAAGATACTTTTCGACGGGACGCTTTACCGACTTTCAAGCAATCAGAAGTTCGGCGCTGACCTTTTCAGGAAGTGCAAAGGCCTCGGCGTAAATCTTGAGCGGTTCGAGCAGGAAACCGAAGCCGACCGAGCCGACACGGAAGTCGCAGCCGGAGTCGCACTTCGCCGTCGCGGTGAGAACGCCGCTCGGAAGGTATTAACCGACGGTTGTCTGCGTTTCGCAAAGCGGGCAGAACGACTGCTGAAACTCCTTGGCGGGAAAGGTTAACATTACCCGGCGTCGTAGTCGTCTGCCTGCTGAAGCCTTAGTTAAGGCGGGCGGTTTTAGCGAGCACCGAAGTGTCCGTCCTCGTCGAACTCATCGCCCCGGAAGGTCCGGCCAAGGTAGGTCCTGCGGACCAGCGGGTCCTTGATTAAGTCCTTGGGCGCTCCCTCCCGAAGAACTTTTCCGTTGTCGATGATGTAAGAACGGTCCGTAACATTGAGCGTTTCGCGGACGTTGTGGTCGGTCAGCAGGAGGCTGATACCGCGATCCTTAAGCCCGACAATCTCCCGCTGCAACTCTTCCACGGCGATGGGGTCCACGCCGCTGAACGGTTCATCCAGCAGGATCATCGTCGGATTCGTAACCAGTGCGCGGGCGATTTCCAGTTTCCTCCGCTCGCCGCCCGAAAGCGTTCGGGCTTCGTGATTGGCTAGGGACGACAGCCCGAACTGCTCCAACAGTTGATCGGACCGCTCAAGACGCGTCTGTTTGGTGAGGTGCATTGTGTCCAGAACGGCCAGGAGGTTCTGGCGAACCGTCAGACGCTGGAAAATGCTCGGTTCCTGCGAAAGGTATCCCATACCCAGACGGGCACGCTGGTACATCGGCATCTCGGTTACGTCCACGTTGTTAAAGGCGACTCTTCCTTCGTTGGGAGAGATCATACCGATAACCATTCGGAAGGTTGTGGTTTTCCCGGCTCCGTTTCGCCCCAGAAGCCCGACGATTTCGCCCTGGGCGACGTATAAACCCACCTGATTCACCACGGCTCGCCCCGAATACCTCTTTACCAGGTTTTTTGTTTCCAGAAGTACCATAGATTCTCTATCTTTCCACGTGTGGATAACCTGTGCAAAACCCCGTCTTACCGCCTTGCCGGTATAGAAGGTGTGTTTTTCGCGCTATTCTCCCAAATTATCGCCCCAAGGGATCAGCGTGCCAGGTTTTTGTGCGCTGCTTGTGATAAGTCCTTTTTTCGTAACCTGTTACCGCCAAATTGACGATTGGCAAATTTTTTTCACTATCCTTAAGTTTTCCTAAAGTTTTTTCCTGTCCGTGCCGGCGCATCGGACTGATTGACCCTTGCCGAGCCTTCTTCGCTAATGTTGATAACTATTCGCGCACTTTGCGGTAAAACAAGTCGTTACAGGGACATCCGTTGCGCCGGTCCGACACCTTTTAAGGCGTCAAAACCCGAAAACTCCGGCTTGGCGAAGTCCAACCGACGGGCCATAATTTCCATCGCCTGCGGATTGCTGTCTATCAATATAAAGTTTCGTCCTTCTTCAGCCGCACACGCGCCCAGCGTTCCGCTTCCGGCAAAACAATCCAGCAACGTATCGCCGGGACGAGAGTGTACACGAATAAGCCGGCGTATTATACCCAAAGGTTTCTGCGTGGGGTAGCCTGTTTTTTCCCGCCCGTTGGTTGCGACAATCGTGTGCCACCAGACGTCCGTCGGGGTCTTTCCGCGAGAGGCCTTTTCCTTACCCACCAGCCCCGGGGCCATGTACGGAATCCGATCCATTTCATCAAAGTTGAATATGTAGTTTTCGGGGTCCTTCGCGTACCACAAGATGTTGTCGTGCTTGGCTGACCATTTTTTCTTCGACCTTGCGCCGTAATCGTATGCCCAGATGATCTCGTTGATAAAGCACTCCCGCCCGAAGATACCGTCCAGGAGAACCTTTGCGTAATGGGCCTCCCTGTAATCCAGGTGCAGAAAGAGCGAGCCGTCGGGCGCGAGGATTCTGTGCAGTTCCTCCAGTCGGGGTTTCAGGAACCCAAGATAATCGTCGAACGAGTCGTCGAAATACTTTCCGGCCAGCGGGATAGAGCGGTATCGCTTTCCCCCGAAGCCCGTTCGGTCGCCGGCTTCGTCGCGGACGGTACGAAGGGGCGTGCGCTTTTGGGCCTTTCCGGTATTGAAGGGCGGATCGGTATAAACCAGTTGGACGCTGCCGGTGGGTAATTCCCGCAGGATCGGAAGATTATCGCCGAAGTAGATTCTGTTCATTGCAACTACCGTATCAGGCGCATCCTGCCGACATTAGGCACGATTGGCAGGCGTTTGAACATTGGAAGGCGGAAACCTCCGGGCCAGTACACGAAAAACGCCCTTCCGATCATGTTGTATCGCGGTACGGTCCCGTTGCGGTATCCGGGCCTGAGGGATGGAGCGTGCTTGTCCCAGAGGCGTGAATCCAGGCTTGCCGGTGAGTTGTCGCCGAGGACGAAAAATTCGTCCAGGTCAGGTTTTTTGGCGAATTTACGCAGGAGCATTGGGTTTCCGGTGGTTGCCCGTCCTCTGCGTCGCTCGTTCTGCGGGGTACCGGGGGGGCCGCTGATATCCGGGCAGGTGTAATACACATCTCGCATGAGGCTTATGTGCCACAGTTCGGCGGGTCCTCCACTTGCAAGGATCGAAACGGTCGGTGTCGGTACGTCGCCGGCGGCGATTTCCCGGAGGATCCGCTCCCTCCCGGCGTAGTACTTATCCTCGGTGCTGGACAGTACCGCTTGGCCGTCCACCCACAGCGTTACCTTCCGGTCCACGTGTGTCAGGGACAGTTCGTACGCCCGTCGAGTCGCAGGCCTGTCCAATTGGCACGAAGCCCAGGGTTTCTTGTCCCACCTTACGTTACCGTCGTTGTCTGCGAGTCCGTGCTCCAGCACGCAACTTCCGTCCATACTCACCCATGCGCGGAAATGGTCCGAAAAACTGCTTATTCGCATCCCGACACGGGCGCTACTGTTCTTCCCGGGGGCGAACATGAACGATAATTTCAGGTCGTAGCAGACATCGACTTTCGGATTGTAGCCTTTCCCTCTGGAGTTATAGGCATATACCGGACAGAACCGTTCGCGGTCGGCATCGGTGGAATTAGCGAATCGCAACTCCGACGTCGCTTCAGCCCCGTTGAAGGCGAAGACCCGCTCGCCGTGACGCATTTCCCATATGTTCGGACCCGAAGGTGGATGTGGCTGCCAGGGGGATTTCCACTCCTTCCCGCTTCTTTTTTGCCAAACGGTCTGATCCGGTTGATAATCATTATCGAAAATCACCTGCCACATGACCTGTTGGGTACGTGGCGACTTCTTCCGAAGGATACGCCAGGGACATTCTTTTTCGGCTCGCGGGTCGGCGAAATCTTTTTCATCGATGATACCGTCTTTATCGAAATCCTTACCGTCGCGAACAAACACGTCGCCGTGGACGATCTCTATCTCCTGCCCCGGCAAGCCTATCAGGCGCTTGATGTAATTTTGCTCGTTGTCCTGTGGGTTTTTGAAGACCACAACGTCCCAAGGCCTCGGCTCGCCGAAGCGGTAAAGATATTTCAACACCAGCACGCGGTCCCCGCCGTAAGCGAACTCCGGCCCGAAGCGGTACTGGTGTCCGCAGTTGGGGCAGATTGCCGGAGCGCCTCCGTCCTTTCTCCGTTGTCCGCTGGGAGGCAGCGGGAACGAGATATTGGGCGAAGACGAACCCGGTGCCTGGGGGATACCGAAGGCGTAATGATATTTGCAGGCGGGGCAGTCGAACTGCCAGTGCTGGCCCATCAGACGCGGCGCCATCGAGCCGGTGGGTATCACAAACGCCTCCAGCACGAACGCACGCAGCACAAACGCCAGCACCACCGCAATCCAGACGCTCTCGACCGTCTCGCGGACTGATGCGGATTGATCACCGCTTTGATTATCGTTACGGGCCATCGCTTCTACGACTTCCTTCAAGGCTCAATACATTATCGGTTCGCAGACGCTTATGCAAACAACAAAGTAGTTGCAATGGCTTGACGCGGGCGCGCCGGTGTGATAATTCCATACCCTATGGCAATGACGAAAGAGCAACTGGCCGGGCGGGTCAAGGAGACCGCTTACCTCGAGGGCGACTTCCTCCTCCGCAGCGGCAGGCGGAGCAAGTTCTACCTCGATAAATATCTTTTCGAGACTGCTCCCGACATATTGGCCGAGATGGGCAGGCGTATGGGCGAGCACGCTGCCGATGCCGAGGTAATCGCCGGACCGGAACTGGGCGCAGTCGCACTGGCGGCGGCTACCAGCATGGCGACCGGAAAACCCTTCGCCATCGTCCGAAAAGCAAAAAAAGACTACGCCACGGGAAAACTCATCGAAGGCACGCCGGTCGAGGGTAAAAAAGTGCTGTTGGTCGAGGACATCGGCACGACCGCCGGAGCGGCTTTGGAAGCCGCCGAAACCCTCACCGCCGCCGGCGCGAAAATCACCCGCCTGGTCTTTGCAATCGACCGAATGGAAGGCGCTCGCGAAAACGTAGAATCCGCAGGCTACGAGTTCAACGCCATACTGACAGCCAAAGATTTGGGGATCAAGTAGCCTCTTTTTTGCCTTTCATCCACGGGCAGTCGTTTCGTTGGGGGCAGGTTCCGCAGCCGTGTTTTTTCGACGACATCGGCAGGATGATGAAGGCGTCAATCGCAAAGGCTGCCAGCAGCGCAAGCAGCAGCCAGTCGAAGCGGCGGATTTCGATGATAATTCCGGCTATCGGCGGAATGAACCATAGCGGCACGATTACGGGCATGTGCTTCTTGAATTTTTCGGCGAATAAGCCAAAGTCCTGACGCTTTCGCAGCCTGGCGGAAATCAACCCGTAACCGGAAGGGCACGATCGTGAGTCGAAACGACGGCAATAGGGGCATAAAAACAGGATTATCCACAGCGACCCGACGAGGCCATAGAGTATGTAAAGCCCGGCTGCGATGAACCCCCACATCGACGCGCCCAGCCCGGCCAGGAAAATCCCCGCACCCAATAAAATCACAATTTTATACGGAAGATTGCGAAAAAGTTTGCCGGCAAGCGTGAATTTGTGTCGGGGGTTGGAGTTTTCGGTGTTCATATCGTTTCTCGGAAAAACCTTTCGACACAGAGACGCAGAGAGACAGAGATATAAAAACATCTACTTCTTTTCTCTGAGCCTCTGCGTCTCTGTGTCGCGCTTTGTTTTGACAACGATGTCGTCGCAGTCCTTTCCGTCGTCTCTACCCTTTCCACCGTCGTCTTTCATATCAGGCCCGACGCTGTAAAGCAGATACCCTTCGCCCGTTCGCTTGTAGTGCAGCGGCTTTTCGATGAACAGGTCGGTCGGGATTTTTTTGAGATAATGCGGCTTCAGGACCGCCAGTTTTTCAGGGTATTTGCCCTTCTCAGCCTTGCACGCCGCCAATGCCAGAGCGACTTCTGTTACTCGTTGCTGCATCCTGATCCGGTCTGCCATTTCCGGCGCTCTACTGAAAACGGGTGCGGACAGACTCTGCATCAGATAGGTGAAGTTGCGAGTAAGTTTCAGCCGACCAGCGGGAGTATGTCTGTCGGGATTCCGGGATATTGACTTGGCGAATACCACCCGCTGCTTGATGGTCTGTCCGACAACCTTTTTGAGTTGGTCTTCGATGGAGGCCAAGGCCTTTTTTCTTCCTGCGAAGGTCGGTTTGCGATAGGCCTGCATCAGGCGATCATGGAGTTGGTTTTCCAGGCGAAGCATCTCATCCCAGTCCAGCGGGCAGTCCGGGAGATCCTCCACCGACATCTGATTCCAAAAGGAGAACACAAGCAAGACCGGATCGTCCAGCGACATGTTTTTAAAGAAATCTATTTGGGGGCGCACCGCCTCCCTGATTCCTACCCGCGCATAATGGTTGGTTTGGTCGAGACCGAAGAGGCGTTCCCCCTTATCCATCACGTCGGACAGATTCGAAAGTGGCGGCAGGGCCTGAATATCGACCAAGTGGGCCTTGGCTTGTGCGGCAGTGAGTCTGCCGCTGGTTGCCAATGTTGTTCCGCCACTACAGGCAAACACCTCGATGCTCGTTGCGACCAACCGATCAATGAACGTTGGTCCCTGTGCGACCAGGTGCGCCAGACGGTGCACTGCCAACAGGTCCGCACGCGCCGAGGCCGCTTGGCCTTTGGCGGATTTGAGCATTGCCCTGCAAATCAACGCCCTCGCCGCATATTTCAATTTGACCCACGATACACGCATAAGACCATCTTCCAGTTTCGGCGGGGCAAAATCGGACACCCACGGAACGAAGTATCGTGGGCGCTTCGTCGCAGCCACGATTGCGTTAAGCGGTTTTTCGTTGACCTTCAGCCATTCAGCGACGACGGGGAAATCCTTGGATGAGAAAGGCGTCGTTTGGGCTTTGTGCCGGAGAGCGTCAAGCTGCTCGTATGTCGCTCCCTTTGAATCGTGGTGTCTGGTGTATTCACAGAACGAAACGAAATAATCACTCTTTTTCGGCAGGGGCGGCATTTTCAGGGCCTTGAGGATTTGGCTGCGAAATTTTTCGTCCAGCACTTCCGGGCCGAGGGCCTTTATCAGCGGGATTGCGGCGTTGTTTTTGGGCGTTACGCCTTTGCTGTACATCTTATTAATCGCAGCCACGTAGTTAACCGTCCCGTCGGCGTTTAGAGGCCCGAGGACGTAGGTGGTCTTGCGGGAAATTGTGATTTTTACCCTGGCGGGACGGGAGGCCGGTTGGGAAGCGGGCTTTTGACCCACAACCGGGGCGGTCAGTAAATAAATCGATAAAAACGAAACACAAAAGAGATTCTTACGAGGGATATGGTTCATAAGTTTTATTCCTTACCTTGTGCCCGAACGTGGTCGCAAACACCGCGACCACGGCACCCGCGCAATCTTTTTTTTACTGACTACTGACTACGGGCTACCGACTACTACACCACGTTTCTGTTCTCATCTTCGTGCTGATTGTGTTCCGCCTGCGAGCGGTCTTCGTCCTGGCGCTTGTGGTTGATGCCTAGTTTGGATTCGTAGAGGCGGTACACGTCGGCCGGCGACAGGCCAAGCAGCTGGCAGATGCTTATCCAGAAGAACAGCATATCGGTGGCCTCGACGCGGGCGTTCTGCAAATCCTGCAATTCGTACTGCCGGCCTTCCTTGGCTTCTTTGTACCAGTGTTTCCAGGCAAGGCAGTGTTGCAGTTCGCGGCACTCGTCGGCCAGGGCGTCGATGTAATTTTTCAGTGCCTTTCCGACCTTAAGCCGTAATTCGGCGTTGTTTTCGTCTTCGGCCAGTGCCTTTCCCATCGCGTTGGTATCGAAACCTGTCCGCGCGTTAAGGGCTGCCTGCATCGGCCAAATGTCTTCCAGCGAATTGATGGTCTGTTTATCCATAAGTGTATCTCCGGCGCTTGGTGGGTGTTTGTGTCGCTTA
>JAUVIQ010000221.1 GCA_030592655.1 Planctomycetales bacterium
CCATCGTCCTGACGTTCACCGGCGGACGCCTGGACGGAGGCTTATCGTCGCTCCTTTTAGGCAGCACCACCGCAAGCAGCACTACGCCCGTCACCGCCGTAAGCAGAATCAGCGCCGGGACCGACTTGCGAACGATACGAACCCATTTGGTCTTTTCGCTCATAATCGATGCCTCTCTGATTGCTCCTGTTGGTTTTGTGTACCTGCCTGCCACATCCTGAGGCAGGTCCGCCCGGGCGGTCAGCGCGGGCGGAAGGCCCTGTTTCTACTCTGAACAGGTAGATAGTCTGAAGTGAAATCCGCCCCCGTGTCCAGCATTAATTGAGCGATGATGAAATTCTGTCAGGTTACCTGCTCCACCGGAAGGAGGAAGGCCTTGACGCCCTCCTTGGCTGCGGTCTGCCTCAGGCTGCGGATGGCCTCCAGCAGTTTCTCGGCTGATGCGTCCTCGGCCACGACGACCAGGGCGCTGTTACCCTTCGGCCAGACGTGGCTGAGCAGGTGCGGGCCGCTGGCTTGGCCTTTGCCAAGAACCTCGGTCCATTTCGTGTATCCCTCAATTCCGACGGCATCGAGTTGCTCCATAACCTCGTCGTCGATGGCTTCGTTATATGCGATTAGAACGAGTTTCATTTTGTCGTTTCCTTTACCCTGCCCATCTTCCGGCGTGATTCGAGGATGCTGTACATCGTCGGTACGAGGACCAACGTAACAAGCGTGGAAGTCAGCAGCCCGCCCAGAACGGTCAGACCCAGCGGATTCCATATTTCCGAGCCCTGTCCCCGGCCGAAGGCCATTGGGATTAAGGCGACAATGGTCGTCAGGGCCGTCATAAGAACGGGGCGCAGGCGCGTCCTGCCGGCCTGCTGAACTGCTTCGAGCATCGGCAGGCCACGCGCCCGCAGGATATTGACGTAATCGACCAGGACAATAGCGTTGTTGACGACCACGCCGATAAGCATCAGCAGCCCGAGGAAGACGACGATACTGATATTATGTCCGCCGAGGAAGATCGCAACGAATACGCCCGTAAAGGCGAACGGAATCGAGAACATGACGACAAACGGGTGAAGCAGGGACTCAAATTGTGCCGCCATGACCATATAGACCAGCACGATTCCGACACCCAGCGCCAAAGTCAGCCAGAAAAACGATTCTCTTTGTTCCTCCGTCTGGCCGGCCATCTTGACCTCTACTCCCGCCGGGATATCCATTTTGGCAATCTCGGCCTCGATGTCCGCGACGACTTCGCCGAGCGACCTTTTGTCCACGTTGCCGGTAACATTGACTATTCGTCCCTGGTCTTTGCGCTCGATCTCCAGGGGGCCGAATTCGACGGACACGTCCGCGATATTGTCGGCGCGAATCAGCCTGCCGTCAGGCGTTCGTATGGGCGTAGCTGCGACGTCGCTGGTACGGATGCGGTCCTTTTCGCGCAGCCGAACGAAGATGTCATATTCGTCGCCGTGAATACGATACTTGCTCGCCTCCCGCCCATAGAAGTTGGACCGAATGGTGTCTCCGACCTGTGAGACGTTCAGTCCCAGGTCCGAGGCCTTGGCGCGATCTACGTTAACCCAGAGTTCGGGCTTTCCCTTAACGCGGGAGATGGCGACATCCACAGTGCCGGGTGTGTTCTCGGCGATAACCTTTATTTTGGCGGCCAGTTCGTCGGTTACTTCCATGTCGTCGCCAACGATGTTCACGGTCAGTGGCCTCTCGCCGCCGAGTATAAGCCCTTCCATCGGATCACCGCTATCGAGTCGATACTTCTTGATCCGCAGAAGCCCCCGCTCGTCCTCGATGCGCCGGCGAACTGCGGCTGCTATTTCCTTGATGTTGTGTTTTCGCTTTGTCCGGGGAACCAGTTTTAGTCCGAACCGACCAATGTGAGAACCTTCCTCTCCGGTTATGCTGGCCAGGGAGATTCCACCCGTGCTGACACCGCAATTCGTGAAAACGGCGATCCGTTCGTCACGAGGGATTTCTTCTTCGATTATGCGGTTGATTACTTTCATTACCCGCGCTGTCTCTTCCACGCGCGTTCCGACCGGCAAGTGAATAAATCCCTGAAGAAGAGCGCGGTCTTCCTCCGGCATGAACTCGCTGCCAATAAGCGGAAGAAGCAACAAGCTGGAGCCGAACAATGCCAGCGCTACCAATATGACGATCTTGCGATGACCCATCGCCCATCCGAGCAGACGGGCGTAATAGTCGGACAGTGCATTGAAGGCTTTCTCGCTCGTCTCGAATAAACGACCACGCCCGGACTTCGAGTTACTACGCGCCATCAACTTGGCGCTTAACATGGGCGTCAGCAGAATGGCTGAGAAAAGCGATCCCAACAGGACAACGCAAACTACAATGGCAAACTCCGTGAAGATGATTTTCGTGATACCCTTGACGAAAATTATCGGGAAGAAGATGCAGATGGTTGTCAGTGTCGAGGCGGTAATCGCCATCGCCACTTCAGACGTCCCGAAAACCGCCCCTTCGTTGGGTCGCTCTCCCTGTTCCCTGTGGCGAGTGATGTTTTCCAGGATAACAATGGCGTTATCGACGATCATGCCTATGGCGATGATCATTCCGAACAGGCTCATCATGTTAATCGTGTAGCCGAGGAAGAAAATCGCAACGATCGCCATGATGAGGGAAAACGGTATCGTCAGGGCAATGACAAGTGTCGCTCGCCAGCGACGAAGGAAGATCAACACCACCGCCATTGCCAGCAGCCCGCCTTGCCAGAGGGTCGTCGCAAGGTCCTTTATTGTTCGTTCGATGTCCTCGGACGAGTCCATCGCAGTAACAATTTTAATATCCGGCGGAAGGCGTTTGGTCAATTCGTCGAGTCTTTCATGAACCGCTCTGGCCACTTCAACTGTATTGGCTTCAGATTGTTTCTGTACCATCAGCAGAGCGCCTCGCTCTCCGTTGACGGCAATGTAGCGAGAGGTTTCCTTGAAACCGTCCTCGATCCGGCCTACATCGGAAAGGCGGACTACTGAACTGTTTCGCGTAGCCAGAACAATCTGCTTCATCGGTTCGATGTCTTCAAACTCGCCGAGCACCCGGATGAGGTAGTCGGTCAGGCCCATCTTGACATTACCGGCGGGTGTATCCTTATTCTCGCTGATTATCGCACGGACTACATCATGAGGCGTCAGGTCGTAGGCCGCCAGACGCTCGCGGTCCAGATATACGTTAATCCGGCGTTGGTGAGGTACTTGCGCGATGACCGATGCTACGCCCGGCAGACGCTTCAGCGGGTCGGCTACCTCGTCTTCCAGGATGTCTTCCAGTTCAGGAAAACTCTCTTGGGCCGTAACGCCGAAGACCAGGATCGGGAAGCGCGAAATGTCGAACTTCAGCACCCGCGGCTCATCCGCCTCCTCAGGCAGACGGACCTTCGCTATGCCGATAAAATCCCTCACTTCATTGGCGCGCGTGTCCAGGTCCGTTCCCCACTCGAAGTTCAGTGTGATGATTGACATGCCCTCTTTCGATTTTGAAACGATGTGCTTCAGTTCCGGCACCGTAGAGAGAAATCGCTCCAATGGTTCTGTAACCTTTGTCTCGACATCCTCCGGGGCCGCTCCCAGGTACGGCGTCATCACAGTGATTGCCGGCAAGTCCATCTCCGGAAGCAGGTCCACCGGCAACTGCGTCAGGCACACCACGCCGATCAGCAGGATGCCGAGGAAGATCATCATTACCGTTACAGGTTTGCTGACGGAAAATCTCGGTAGCGTCATTGTCCGTCCTCCGTCTCTACTGGCTTGACGATATACCCATTGTGCAACTGTCTCTGGCCGCGGATGACAACGAGTTGTCCCGTCTTAACCCCGTCGAGCACTTCATGCAGAATCCCCTGGCTCATTCCCAACCGGACGGAGCGTCGGAAGGCCGTGGGCTTATCGGACTCGTGGACTACGAAAACGTAAGTCCCCTTCTCGTCGCGGAGCAGCGCCGTATCGGATATGACTGGAACATTCTCCTTACGCTGGAGAATCAGACTGATACGGGCGAACATCCCCGGCTTGAGGCGCAGCGTCGGGTTAGATATGCGGACTTCCACCTCACCTGTCCGCGTGGCCGGATTCACTGACTTGGCAATCCGACAGAGACGGCCCGTGAACTTCTCATCCGGGTACGCATCGACCGTAACCTCGACCGGCGTCTTTCCGACAGTCAAGGCAGAGAGGTATCGCTCGCTGACGCCGCCGAGGACCTTGACGGTTTCGATTTGCTCAATTCTCACCAGAGGCCGGGCCGGGCCGACCATGTTGCCCTCGTCAACGTACTTTTTCGTTACGACACCGGCGATGGGGGCGGGAATGGTCGCATCATCCAGAGTTATCCGTGCAAGTCTTGCTGCCGCTGCGGCCTGAATCACCTGCGCCTTGGCAAGTTGAAGCCCCACCACTAACCGCGCGTGCGCAATTGTGGCCTTGTCCAGTTCGTTCTGAGTTGCGACGCCTTTCTTGAAAAGCTTCTCTATGCGTTTTTTGTCGCGCAGGGCGTCCGCCAGCGTGATGGCGACACGCTCTCGGGCGGCCTTGGCTACCTCCAGGGCCGCGGTCGCCTGTTGCATGGCGGCATCGAGTGAAGCATGTTCGATAACGACAATCACCGGCAGGGCCTTCGTGACCGGGTCGGCTTTAATGACGGTCCCCTCGTCGATAAGCGTCCCGTCCGGCAGACGCAGACGCTCCAGGCACCCGGATAC
>JAUVIQ010000076.1 GCA_030592655.1 Planctomycetales bacterium
AAAACTCTTTACCTGAAATCAAGGATTACACAGACGTTTTATCCAGGTAATCAACTTAAACTGAGCGAATACGTAGCACGGGCGTCCCTGGCTCGGTCGCCGTGGCGAACGTCTCGCCCGTGCGGAAAAACAGAGAAAAACCACAAAATTCACGGGCGAGACGCCCGTGATACGTATTTCTGTAAGATGGGCAAGGTTCGGAATTACCAGGGCGCGGTGGGGATTTTCGAGCGGGGCGTGCTTCCAGACTTGCTCGGCGAACGCGTACGATACTTCCTCTCGACAAACTCGTCCAGCATCACAAAGGATTTCTCCAGTTTCTTCCGACGCTCCGCGAGTTTATTGATTTGTGGCTGGACCTTCGGAAGTATCCCATTGCGACGCGAGTAAGATGTCAACATCGCACCCCACTTGTAATTGGTTACGTAAAGCCGCTTTGACGTACTCCATACTTTATTGATGACTGCCCTTCTCTGGGCCAATGACATGAACCGATGTTTAGGCCAAAACTTTCGTTTGCGGAGTTTTTCGACTTGTTTGATGCTTTTTTTGCAGGGTGGTTCGGCGACCTGCTCGTATCGTTTGATGAATGCGTTGATGATCGGAACGGCCTTCGCGTTGGCCTGCCTGGACTGGTGCGTCCTGGCAACGTCTATTATCCGCAACGACCCGATCAGTTCGGACATCAATCGTTCCGTCGAACCGAGGCTGCTTAACTTCTCCATCACACTGTCAAGATGCTTCAATGCACATCGGGCGTAATCTTCTTTAGCCGCCCCCCAGGCGCTGTCGTTGGAAACAGGCTTCTTGTCCCGCAGGGGTTTACCGTTACCGGGACTGTAATAGATGCCTTTTTTGACGCATTTATAGACCTCGAGCAGGAACGAGGCGAACTTTATCTTTTCCGAGGGACGATGGCGATATGCCCCCCCCGGCGGGGTTAAAGTCCCAATAACCCTCGATTCTGTCGTACAGGTTTGATCGGCGGAAGATTATTCGCTTTCTGCCCGGACCTGGACGCTTTTGGGCATACTTCAGGAGTTTTCTGACCGTAGTCTCGGCTGCAAGGTGGCTCCCAGCCCGCCGATACGCTTGCGATTGCAGCATCAGCACTTCCCAACAGAACGCGAAATCCCGCTTATCGTAGTCGATTCTCGCCGTTTTCCGGAGCAGATCGTTGTACTTACCGTCCTTGTACAGATTGCGGAGGAGAACGACAAAATCGGACTCGCTGATTGACAAACCTGTCGTCGGCTGTCGATGCGCCTGGGTAGTGGTAGTGGATGTGGAGGTTGCGGACTGCTCCTCACGCAAAGCTCCCGAACCTATTGCCCAAACCATGGCAACTGTGCAAATTATCACTATAAAACGAGGCATATCTTATCGACCCCCATCCCCTTCTGCAAATACGCACGATACATTACATACCTTGTCATCGGCTGCAACAGGGTTATATCTTAACCAAGATTTTCCCTTTTCCAACATTATATAGCGTTTTTCGCATTTGTCCGGATTGATACCCTGAATTAAACACTACGTTCAGTGAATCGGGGCGGAATTTATTGAAAAAATATTTTCGCAAACCGAATTTCTATTGACAAAACAGGAGGTTGAGGATAGATTTACAATAGACGTAATGGATTAGCGGACTGGCACTTCATCCATAGATCATATCTTTTCGGTATCCGCAGGTTTACGTCGAATGCTTTTGTTGGACAAAGCAGCATATTATAAAGTCTGGTTTGTCGAATTATAGACACATCTCGCATCTCAGGTGTATGTAATGGGTATTACCGTTGAAGTAATCCGGGGTCCTGATAAAGGCCGGGTCTTCCAAATCGGAACCGAAGCCGTTATCGGTCGTAAGAGCGAGTCCCTTCCTCTGGTCGATGGTACTGTTTCGCGTGAACATGCACGCCTGAGTATACACGATGATACCTGGACAATCGAAGATGCCGGTTCGGCAAACGGAACGTTCCTCAACGGTTCGCAAATAAAAAAAGCAACCCCTGTACATATTGGCGATCAGATTCGTTGCGGTGCGACTCTTCTGGTGTTCGGCGGTTCGGCTTCACGGGCGGTTCCGATGACGGCGAACGGATCCGGCGGACACCAAACTGATGCCGCCATCGTGGCGACTGTCCCTGCCAATGACGATTCGATAATCATCCCCACGCCCGAAGCCGGCGCAGAAGCCATCGAAAACCTCCGCATCCTTTACAACCTCACTACGGAACTGACGTCCGTCTTCGACCTGGATACACTGTTGCAGCGAACCCTGAATGTAATATTCAAGATCGTCCCCGCCGACCACGCTTTTATCCTCATGGTCGGCAAAGACGGTCGGTTTATCCCCAAGGCCGCCAGGTACCGTAACGCACTGACGACCGATCCCGATAATGAATCATCGGTAAAACTCGACGCTCTTGACATCTCCACCATTCCTATCAGCCGGACCATTATCAACGAGGTTCTGACCAAACAGGTCGGGGTATTGAGTTCCAATGCTATGCGTGACAAGCGTTTCGATCCCGGAAAGAGCGTCCATGAATACGGGATTCGTTCCGCCATTTGCGCACCGATAAAGGGTCTGGACAAAATCCTCGGCGTCATCCACGTTGACTGCGGCGTTTCCGACCACATTTACTCAACGGAACAATTACGCCTTCTGACCGCCATCGGTTACCAGACCGGTCTTGCAGCGGAAAACGTCAGACTATACGAAGCCGCTGTTAAAAGTGAACGATTGGCCGCCATTGGAGAGACCGTCGCCTTTCTCAGTCACCACATCAAAAACATCCTTCAGGGGCTTCTCGGCGGGACTGATATTGTGGAAAAAGCCGTTACTGAAGGTAACGCCGACAAGGCCGCTGAAGCCTGGCCTGTTGTCCGTCGCAACCTGGACCGAATCAATACCGTTATCCTGAACATGCTGGCGTTTTCCAGACCCAAGCAGCCGCTTCGGGAATTGGTCAATGTCGATTATATCATCAACGAGTGTATCGAACTGATGACACCTTATGCAGACGAGCGAGGCGTGGCAATAATGAGGGACCTCAACGACCTGCCGGAGATACCGGCGGATCCGACCGGGTTGCACCAGGCGATACTGAACCTTATGACTAACGCACTCGATGCCGTCAGTGATGATACCGGAATCATTACCATCACAAGCCGGTCCGATCCCACTAACAACAAGATTGTCGTAAGCGTCGCCGACAACGGCGTCGGAATCGAGTCTGAACAGATCGACTGGATTTTCGACATCTTCCACTCGACTAAGGGGCAGAAAGGCACAGGACTGGGGCTGGCAGTAGCGAAAAAAGTCATCGACGAACACGGCGGGAAAATTGATGTAACCTCAACGACCGGAGAGGGAACAACCTTCAACGTAACGCTTCCAACCCAGGTGGATGAACTCCGCTCACCAGACGATACGCATACCGCAAGCTCGGCTTGATCGTGTTCCGGTATTCGTGCTCGACAAAACGGTACTGATTGGATAGTATGCTCCGACGGTTAAGACATTCTGACGAGGAGAAAAGCAAATGCGTAAAGAATCACTTGAGTTTCTGAAGGAATTACTGACCACGCCGAGTCCGGCGGGATTCGAATCGTCAGGACAGAAAATCTGGTGCGACTACGCCGGACAATTCGCCGACGAGGTCCACACAGACGCTTACGGTAACGCTGTGGCTGTACTGAATCCCGGAGGCGACCCGAAGATCATGCTCGACGGGCACGCCGACGAGATAGGACTGATGGTCAAACACATCGACGAGAAAGGCTTCATCTATTTTCAGCAGATCGGCGGAGTGGACCCCGCCCTTGTCCGCGGAAAGCGGGTCAACATTCACACATCCGGGGGTATCGTCCGCGGCGTAACGGGCGCGACGGCCATCCACCTCCGAAAACGCGAAAAGGAACCCAAGGCCCCCAAGATGCACTAGTTGTTCATCGACATCGTCGCATCCAGCCAGAAAGCCGCCGCTAAGAAAGTGTCTGTGGGCGACCCGATTACATTCGCTGATGATTTCGAGGTGCTAAATGGTAACGTGGCTGTCGCCAGGGCATTTGACGACCGCGTGGGGACCTGGGCGGTGATAGAGGCGCTGCGCTTGGCAGCCGGGGGCAGGGTTAAACTAAAATGCGCGATATATGCGTGCAGTTCGGTCCAGGAAGAGATGGGTCTGCACGGCGCTGCAATGAGCGTCGCCAACGTCAGGCCCGACGCTGCAATCGCCGTAGATGTAACCCACGCCACCGATACGCCCGGAATCGAAATCAAACAGCACGGCGAAATCAAGATGGGCAAAGGCCCGACTGTCAGCATCGGGCGGGAAAACCATCCCGTGCTGACCGACCGGCTCCGTAAGATCGCCAAACAGAAGAAGATCGACGTGCAGATCGAGACCTTCAGCCTGACCGGCGGGACCAATGCCTACGCCATCTGGACCAAGCAGGGCGGCGTGCCGTCGGCCATTCTCAGCATACCCAACCGATACATGCACACAACCGTCGAAATGCTCGACCTGAAAGACCTTCAGCGAACCGCCGACCTGCTGGCGGCATTCTGCCTCGACATCAAAAAAGGCGAACGATTCAAAGTAAAAGTGCAGTAGCCGGTAGCCGGTGGTCAGTAGCCCGTTTAGCCGCCGACGCCTGCCCCTTGGGGGGTGCGTCGGCGCAAGGCTTCTTTTCAATCTCTATCTCAATGCAGGGCATGACGATCTTGCCGACAACAGAGACGAGCCGACCTTTGCGGTAGTTCTTTCCCCATATGTAGGTCGCCTTCAATCTGTAACGTCCGGGCCTGTCGCCGTGTTCCCATTGAACCCGCCTTTTGTGAAGAATAATGGGGTCGCCTTTCTGCGCCTCCGCCAATTGTTGTTGTTGCCCCCTTAATGTCGCTCGCAGCTTTTCGATGCAGGTGAAAGCAACAATCGGCGCCACAAAAACCTGGTTCGGCAGCATAAACGGCCTGCAACATCGTCCTCCACTAATAAGTATTCTGCGGTGCATGACAATATAAGGAATGGCGGGTTCGACAGCCTCGGCCGTAATCATTGTATTTGTTTCCGGATGTTCCGGATATGCGTCTGGCCGATAGATCATCGGATGGATTCCAGGCTCCTCGAAAGCCTTTCGTTCCTTGCTGACGTTCTGAAATTCCAGCCTCAGATGGATTTCCTCCCCTGCCACGTATTTTGCCTTTTCGGAGACTATGCGTGCCCGCAGGCCGTTGACCGGTTCGCTCCACTTACCTTGAAAGGCTGCTTTTTTCACCGGCTGGGTTTTGAGTGCCTTCTTGTCTGCGGCACATCCGACCATCCCTATCATCAGAACAGCCGCTAACCCTCGGATAAGTATGCGTTTCATCATTCTGTTTCCTTTGCTACAAAGTTGGTCTCTTATTCTTATGGTTTTGACGCACTGCAAGCCGGAAAGTTCCCATCAACAATAGATGCTTTCAGATGAAACTGAAGCGTACTAGAATATCCTCATGAAACTGACCGGCAAAATCGCTTTGGTAACGGGCGCTGCCCATCGTATCGGACGGGCAATCGCCCTTGCCCTGGTCCGCGCCGGCACTGACATCGCCCTGCACTACAACCGCTCTTCCGACGAAGCCCGCGCAACGGCTGACGAAATCGCCGCAACGGGCAGGCGGGTTGAGATATTTCAGACCGACCTGGCCAAGCCCGAACAAATCGCCGAGATGTTCGGTGCGGTTTCGGAAAAATTCGGACGATTGGATATTCTGGTCAATAACGCCGCCATATTCGAACGCACGCCGATAGAAACGCTATCGACTGAACAGTGGGACGCGCAGATGAACCTCAACGCCCGCGCAGCCGCTCTGTGCATCCGCCACGCCCTGCCGCTAATGTCCAATGGAGGAACCATTATCAATATCACCGACATCGCAGCCGAAGCCGGTTGGGCGGGATACCCCGCATATTGTGCATCCAAAGCCGCACTGCTGGGACTGACCAAAAGCGCCGCCAAAGCACTGGCAGCGAGAAACATCCGCGTCAACGCCGTTGCGCCGGGCGCAATCCTCTGGACCAATGACACTTCGGAGGCGGAAAAACAGACCGTTTTAGACAAGATTCCTTTGAAGCGTCCTGGTTGCCCCGACGACATCGCTGAAGCGGTGGTATTCCTCGCCGGCCAGGATTACATCACAGGACAGACCCTCCGCATCGACGGCGGACGGTATATGGGATAAAATCGGGTGCCGTGGTCGCGGCACCCGCAAAAAGGCTCCTGACCCCTTTTTCGTTTGTTGCAATTGCCGCCGTGGTGTTATAGTAACGCCGATTATGGATGAACCATATTTACAACGCCGCTATCTGTTGAGTTTCGACAGCAGGGACATCGGGCACATCTTCACGGACGTGCTGGTGGTCGGGACCGGTGCGGCTGGGCTTCGAGCGGCGCTGGCGGCGGCAGACGACGCGCAGGTGCTAATCCTCACCAAAGGCGCTCCCGACCAGTCCAACACCTACCATGCCCAGGGCGGAATCGCCGCTGTAATGGCCGACGGCGATTCAATCGAAGCGCACATATCCGACACTCTCGCCTGTGCCGTCGGGCTTGGCAACGAGGAAATAATCCGCCAAATGGTTTCCCAGGCCCCCGGCGCTATCGCCGAAATGATCGAATGGGGGCTACCGGCTGACACCGAGGACGGAAAGGTCGCCCTTGGACGCGAAGGTGCACACTCCGCTGACCGCATCGTCCACGCACACGGCGACGCCACCGGAAAACACCTCAGCGATATGCTCATCGCTCGCGCGAAAGATCACGAAAACATCAAAATATTCGATAACTGCTTCGTCATCGACCTGATAACAAACGACGACGGAGCGGTCGTCGGCGCGATCACGTTCCACAGCCGCTACGGCTTGCAGATGGTCTGGGCAAAGCAGACGATCCTGGCTGCCGGTGGAGCGGGAATGTTGTGGCGCGAAACCTCCAATCCCCCCTGCTCGACCGCCGATGCCGTCGCCATCGCCTTCCGCGCCGGTGCTGAACTGGCCGAGATGGAAATGATGCAGTTCCACCCCACTACTCTTTACGTCGCCGGCGCTACGCGCGCCCTGATAAGCGAAGCCGTTCGCGGCGAGGGAGCGTACCTCATCGACCGCGACGGATACCGCTTCATGGGCGATTACCACGCTGGCGGTGAATTGGCCCCCCGCGACGTCGTCAGCCGGGCAATCGCCGCGCATACAGCCAAGACCGGTTCGACGCACGTGTTCCTCGACGTTAGTCACATCGGGGTTGAGCGGTTCAAGCGGCGATTCCCGCAGATTTACCAACTCTGCGCGGATTTCGACATTAACGCCGGAACCGATCTTATCCCGGTCAGACCGGCTGCTCATTACATGATCGGCGGCGTAAAGGCCGACGGCGATGGCAGAACCTCCCTTCCGGGGCTGTGGACCTGCGGGGAAGCAGCATGCACAGGTCTGCACGGGGCAAACCGCCTGGCGAGCAACTCACTTCTGGAGACGCTCGTAGCGGGCAAGGCCGCAGGGCTTGGCGCAGCGGCGGAAGCAGAAAAGTCCAACACAAAACTCACTGCCAGGCGGATAACCTCTGCCAACCCGCACTCCGACCGCACTGCGCTGGACCTGGCCGACATACGCAATTCGCTACGCTCGATTATGTGGCGAAATGCCGGTATCGTCCGTTCCGGTGCAAGGCTGACGGAGACGAAGGAGATTATCGGATTCTGGGGCAGGTACGTTATGGACAAGGAGTTTTTCGACCCTGCCGGCTGGGAGGTACAGAACATGCTGACAGCCTCGATGCTGGTCGTCGAGTGCGCCTTCCGACGGACAGAAACCAGGGGCGTCCACTATCGAAAAGACTTCCCCGAAACAGACCCAGCCTGGGCAAGACGACAAATACTGCGACGGACAGAGCAACAATTGGTGGTTATGTAAGGAATATGCAATGGCCTGTTTCCCCTGCCCATATCTGCATAGCGAAGTTGAATTGACAGAAGAGCGAGAGCGGCATATTGCCGAGCATCATCCTGATTTGCTTCCGGCACATCGGCGTTGTATCATTGAAGCGTTGGCGGAACCGGATCAGGTTCGTCGTAGTTCGCGGATGGGCAATGCAAGGTTGTTTGCCCGGTGGTTTGACGATGTTAGAAGCGGCAAGAACGTTGTTGTTGTAATCGTCAGCGATCCCGGACCAAACGAACGGCATTGGGTTATTACCGCCTATATCGCCGGCAAACTGGTCCAAGGAGAAATCGAATGGTCGAAAAAATGACATTCCAATACGACCGTGAATCGGACATTCTCTACATTAACAAATGTCCTCCATATGCGGAACAGGAATCCGAGGAACTCGGAGATGAAGTAATCGCGCGTATGAACCCGACTACCGGCGACATCGAGAATGTCGAAGTCCTCTTCTTCTCCACCCGACTTCTGCGAAAAGACATGTTTGAACTCCCCGTAGTGGTCGATATGCATCTGCCTGTGAAGAAATAAACAAAACGGGAAATGGACGAGACTGCCTCTCATAGAGAGGGCTACGATTCTTCCACTTCAAGGGCCACGAAAAAACCAATCTTATACAACACAGGCAGGAGAAGAAAAAAAATGCCAATCACCCCATGCCGTCCCAAGTGGAAGGCCGCTATGACGGGCAGAGAGCGGTTCAATAACCAGATGCACTACAGGCCCATCGACCGATGCTTCAATATGGAGTTCGGATACTGGGACGAAAACTTCCAGCAGTGGCCGATCTTCATCGAAAACGGCATCACCGATAACGACGAGGCTGACATCTTCTTCAACTTCGACAGGATCGACGTCGTCAACGGATGTATCTGGATGAACCCGCCCTTCGAGAAAAAGACTGTCGAGGAAACCGCTACGTCCAGGATTATTATCAATTCCGACGGCCTGCTGGCAGAGGTGCCCAAAGACGCACACGACACGATCCCGCATTACATCAAGGCGTCTGTCGTAACGCCGGACGACTGGAAGAGAGTCAAGGACGAGCGATTTCGCATAGACGACCCCGCCCGCAGGATAGACATCGAAGCCATTAAAAAGACCCACCCGCCGGACCGCGATTATCCGCTCGGTGTAGATTGCGGCTCAATGATCGGAAAAGTCCGCGACACTCTCACATTCGAAGGTCTGGCCTATGCTTGTTACGACTATCCGAAAATGGTCGAGGACATGGTTGAGACCTGCTGCCTGATGGTGGAGCATTTTCTCGACCAGGTGCTTGGCAAGATCGACTTCGACTACGCCAGCGGGTGGGAGGATATATGCTTCAAGAACGGGCCTATCGTCTCGGTCGATTTCTTCAGGGACGTGGTAACGCCGCGGTACAAGAGGATCGGCGACAGGCTGCACGCCGTCGGGATCGATCTGTGGTTCACCGACTGCGACGGCGACGTTCGTCCTATCCTACCGTTCCTGATGGAAGGCGGGATTAATTGCCTGTTCCCCTTCGAGGTCAACTCCTGCTGCCATCCGGGCGAATTGCTGGATGAATACGGCAAAGACCTCCGCATCATGGGCGGGTTCGACAAGATGCAACTCGGCAAGAGCCCCGAAGCCATAAAAAAGTACATGGAATCACTTGTGCCTTACGTCGAGCGCGGCGGGTACATCCCATTCTGCGACCACCGCTGCCCCCCCAACGTCAAGCCGGAAGATTACCTCTACTACCTCGACTTGAAGGAACAGATGTTCGGGATGAAATAGATTGCAGGCCAAACCGGCGCTAACCCGCTTTTTTCATTAACCGCAGGCGGCTGTTCTCCGTCCCAAGGGGAGGACGCAGGCGGCTATTCGCCATCCCGTGGGGAGTTCACAGAGATTTAAAAAAACATATCTTAATACTCATACTGACCGATTTTACTCAGTTATTTAAAATTCATCTGTCGCTGTTTATCCCCTGCATCCGCCCCACGGGACGGCGAACAGCCGCCTGAAAGTCCCTGGCGTAACCTTCTGGTTTTTTCGATGTCGCTGCTTCGTGGAAATTTTGTGAATAACCGGTGAATGAAAAAAAACTTTGCTTCGGAAGTTTCAGTGTAAGCGGGGGTTGACTCGATGTGGATAAGAAAAACGATAATTACCACTTTGACAGAAGTCAACTCGACGATAAATTCGTGTGTATCGGTTGAGTTTCATAAAGCAGAATTTCAGATCGGATATTATCGATACCACGAAAACTGAAATGTTTCCAGCGGTATCGCTGTCCGACCAAAAAGGAATAGAAAATGTCCGCTGAAAAGGATGTATGCGTCCAAACGGACCCGACAGATGCGGTCCTCGAGGCTGTTCATCAGCGAATCGGTACACAGAAATTTAACGCATGGTTCAAGAACGCTGCGCAGGTTTCCGTCGAGACCGAGAACGTCAAGGTCGGTGCGGCCAATCCGTTTATCGCCGGGTGGATCGAAAGCCACTTCGCAGAAGACTTAGCGGCTGCAAGCAGGGAAGTTACAGGCCGGCGAAAGCGTGTAACGATCTCCGTGGACCCGACGTTGAGCGGGCGTCTTCGCGGACGCCAACTCGATATCCAGGCAAACCTCGTGAATCAGGGAACATCCGGTACTACCCGACGAAAATTCGCGCCGGCGTCCAGGCTGCGGTATAAATTAGAGGATTTTGTAACCGGATCGTCGAATAAACTGGCATATTCAGCGGCGCTTACCGTAGCCGAAAACAGCAAGGTAACATTCAATCCGTTATTCATCCACGGAACCTGCGGCGTGGGAAAAACTCACCTCCTGCAGGGAATCTGCAACGCAGTCGCCAAAAACAACAACGGAAAAAAACTCGCGTGGAAATACATCACCGCAGAGCGGTTCACCAACGAATTCGTCCAGGGCATAAGGTATAAAAAAACGGATGCGTTCCGAAAGACCTATCGCCGGCTCGACCTGCTGGTCATCGACGACGTTCACTTCTTAGCGGCCAAGAAGGCTACGCAGGAAGAATTCCTTCACACCTTCAACACCATCCACGGCGCAGATAAGCAGATCGTAATGGCTTCGGACGCTCATCCCCGCCTGCTGGGACGACTCACCGAACAACTCGTCAGCCGATTCCTTTCGGGAATGGTCGTCAGAATCGACCCGCCCGACCGGGCAATGAGAATCAAAATTCTCCGCCGGCTTGCTTTGAAGATGAAACTTCCCGCGCCGCGCGACGTGGTGGAATATATAGCCATGCACATTCACGGTTCGGTCCGCGAACTGGAAGGCGCGCTGGTGAAACTGTCGGCCTTGGCGAAACTCGCGGGCGAACCCGTAACGCTCGACCTTACACGCGATGTCCTCGCCGACCACCTCGTCCGAACCGACAGCGCCGTAACGCTCGGCGAGATTGAAACGGTCGTCTCGGCCTTCTTCGGTATCACGCCGGCTGACATTCACTCATCGCGGCGAACGCAAACCGTCAGCCTCGCCCGTGCCGTCACCATGTTCCTGACGCGACGCCATACGAGAATGAGTTTCCCCGAAATCGGGCAATTCACGGGTAAGAACCATTCTTCAGTAGTCCTTGCCGTGCAACGGGTCGAGAAAATGCTGGCCGAAGACCACCACTCCTGCCGATGGATGACGCCGGCAGGACCTAAAACCATGCCCACCAAAACCCTGCTCAAAATGCTGGTCGAACAACTTCCGTAATCGGGATGTAACAATGTTTGAGCGGATTCCTTTAAATAGATAAGGGCTTTCCGGTACGGAAACATTTATAGCGGGATTTCAGGGATTACGGGATTATAGGGATTAGTTTTAATTTTCAAATCTCCTGACTTGTAAAGAGGTTGATCCGGCATCCAACCCGCTTCAGACACCAACAACGCCTTCAACTTTCTTTTCTGTTTCTTTCAGCAAAAACAAAATCCCTGTAATCCAATAATCCCTGTCATCCCGCTATTCTTTCTTCTTCTTTGAACAAGATTG
>JAUVIQ010000022.1 GCA_030592655.1 Planctomycetales bacterium
AGAAGATGGACAATGACTCCTGGAAAGTCCGCCGGCAGGCACAGAGCGAACTTGAAAAGATGGGTAAGGAGATTCTGCCTGTTCTTAAGAAGCACAAGGACAAGCACTCCTTTGAGGTCCGGCTGCGCATAGGAATACTTATAAATACGCTGGATCCGCCGAAAACGAACATCATCAACGATCGTGAGATGAAAAAACAGGCGGCTGACCTGGTTGATAAACTTGCTGTCAACATTAGGGATAAGAAACTTTCCTGCGATTCGGAACAGGCCAAGCACCTCGCATCAATCGGGCCTTACGCCATAGAGCCGCTGAAGAAGCACTGCACCAGTAAAAGCGAGCACGTCAGGGCGGCGGCTGTTTGCGCTTTGGGAAGGCTCGCGGATGCCGGCTCCGTCGAGACTATTATTTCCATACTCAAGTCCGCCTCTGAAAAGGATGTATCGGAGTGCGTCCGCAAACAGGCGAGCGAGTCGCTCAAACAACTCCTGAAAAATCGCAAGCAAAAGACGACCACAGCGCCCGCCTCACCGTAAGTAAAATTTCAGAAGATGCGCTGCACAAACGCGCGAATTGCTTTAGAATCCCTTCTTTCTCAATAACACCTTCGATTAAGGATTAGCGCCGTATGATTCATCGCATTGAGGTGAGGTTACGTGAAGGTTTCGGCGACCCGCATGCCGAGGGCGTTCTCGCGCAAATTCGGGAATTGGGAATCGAGACGGTCTCAGCCGTTCGTTCGGCGAGACTGTTCTTTATTGAGGGCGACTTGCCTCTCGACGACGCCCGGCGAGTGGCAGCGGAACTGCTAGCAGACCCGGTAATCGAGGAATTTCAGTCAGGGCGGCGCGAAACCGCTAGCGATTTCACCGTTATCGAGGTCCATCGCAAAACGGGCGTGATGGATCCTGTAGCGGCCTCTACCGAGCAGGCGATCCGCGACATGGGGCTGGAGATTTCCTCAGTCCGCACCGCCCGTCGCTACGAATTGAGCGGCGATATTACCGATGAGCAGCGAGCGACAATCGCCCGCAGGCTGCTGGCGAACGATGTAATCGAGGACGTTCATTTCGCCGCTTACACCCCGCCGGAGACGCACACGAGCAAGTATGAATTGAAAATCGTCGAACTCCCCATCCGCGAACTCGACGCCGCCGCCCTGGAAAAACTCAGCAAGGACCGCGACCTGTTCCTGAACCTTACCGAAATGAAGGCTATCCGGGAACACTACAAAGGCCTGGGGCGCGAAGCGACCGACGTGGAAATTGAGACCATCGCGCAAACCTGGTCCGAGCACTGCGGCCATAAGACCTTCCGATCCGACGTGCGTGTTACGGACGAGAGCGGCAAGGAAATCGAGCGGATACCCAACCTTCTCAAGACGACGGTCTTCGGCGCGACAAAGGAACTGGACAAACCCTGGTGCATCAGCGTCTTCGAGGACAATGCCGGGGTAATCGAATTCGACGACGAATGGGCTGTGTGCTTCAAGGTCGAGACGCACAATCACCCCTCTGCACTGGACCCTTACGGCGGGGCCGGTACGGGCATCGGCGGTGTCGTCCGCGATCCGATGGGAACCGGGCTGGGCGCTTTCCCCGTAGCCAACACCGACATATTCTGCTTCGGCCCGCCCGATATGGCGATTGAAGACGTGCCCAAGGGCGTGCTGCACCCTCGGCGGATTATGCGGGGCGTGGTGGCCGGCGTGCGCGACTACGGAAACCGCATGGGAATACCCACTGTCAACGGAGCCATCTATTTCGACGAAAAATACATCGGTAATCCGCTGGTCTATTGCGGGACCGTTGGCCTGCTGCCGAGGGGAAAATGCTTCGGGAACCCCGCTGCCGGCGACGCGATTATCTGCGTGGGCGGCAGGACCGGACGCGACGGTATCCACGGCGCGACCTTCAGCAGCGGCGAACTGACGCACGAACACGAAACGGAATTCTCCGGCGCAGTCCAGATCGGAAACGCCATCACCGAAAAGAAAACGCTCGATACGCTCATCCAGGCCCGCGACGCGGGGCTTTACAGCGCCATTACCGATTGCGGCGCCGGCGGGTTGGCAAGCGCCGTCGGCGAGATGGGCGAGCACCTCGGCGCGGAAGTGCATCTGGATCGCGTGCCGCTTAAATATGCCGGCCTGAGTTATTGGGAAATATGGGAGTCCGAAGCGCAGGAGCGGATGGTACTGGCTGTGCCGCCGGGGAACGTCGAGGAAATCCTGAAGATATTTGCCGCCGAAGCCGTCGAAGCCGTCGTTATCGGACATTACGGCACACCCGGCAAACACCTTCGACTGCTCTACGACGGGCAACTCGTCGGCGAACTTCAGATGGAATTTCTGCATAACGGGCTTCCGCGACCGACGAAGGAAGCGGTTATAAAAAGCGCGAAACGGACAAGCCCATCTCCACAGCCCAAAGATAATTACAACGATATCTTACTTAAAATTCTCGCGTCGCCGAACGTCGCGTCGAAGGAATGGATCGTTCGTCAGTATGATCACGAGGTTCAGGGCGGAAGCGTTATCAAACCGCTGGTGGGCGTCGAGCACGACGGGCCGGGCGATGCGGCTGTGGTTCGCCCGGTACTGAGCAGCCGGAAGGGGCTGGTGATTTCGTGCGGGATGAATCCGAAACTTGGCGAACTCGACCCGTACAACTCTGCCCTGCACGCGATAGACGAGGCATTGCGGAATAATATCGCCGTCGGCGGCAACCTTGAGCAGATGGCGATTCTGGACAATTTCTCCTGGGGCAACTGCAACAAGCCCGACCGGATGGGCGCTTTAGTCCAGGCAGCCAAAGCCTGTTACGACGGCGCGATGGCCTATGGAACGCCGTTCATCTCCGGAAAGGATTCGCTCAATAACGAGTTCCAGACGGACACCGGCGAGACCATCGCCATCCCGCCGACGCTGCTGATATCAGCCGTCAGCGTTATCGAGGATGTTTCCCGCTGCGTTACCGCCGACGCGAAGGAAGCGGGCAATTGCCTGTTCCTGCTGGGAACGACGACGGCTGATATGGGCGGCAGCCATTACCTGTTGGTCGAAGGGGTCGAAAGCGGAACAGACGTTCCGCCGGTTCACCCAGCCGAATCAAAGAAAGTTATGCAGGCTGTCCAGAAGGCAATCGCTGCCGGTCTGGTTCGTGCCTGCCACGACCTCTCCGAAGGCGGCCTGGCGGTCGTTGCCACGGAAATGGCCTTCGCCGGTGGTCTGGGTGTGGATTTGGATATTAGTAGCACGGACGTTCCGTCCGTGGCTAAACTTTTTGCTGAAAACGCCGGGCGATTCCTCGTCGAGGTTACGCCGGAAAACAGCGAAGCGTTTATGGAAATTATCAAAGACATCCCAAGCGGCGAGATTGGAAAAGTTACCGACACCGGAATGGTGGTAATCAGAGAAAATACAGAAACGATTGTCGATGTTTCCATCGCCGATGCAAAACAGGCATGGCAGGGAACGTTTGATTGGTAATCGTTTAAGCACAGACGGCTATTCGCCGTCGCAATGGGAGAACACAGAGGTCGCAGAGAATAAAAAGGAATTTTGCGCCCCGGAGGGGCGGGAAGGATTTAGCCGGGGGCGAAGCCCCCGGAAAAGTGGCCCCTTTTTTACTAAGCCCCGAAGGGGCGAAAGAGATCAATGGAAAAGAAAACATGGCTACACCGAAAGCAATAGTTTTACGAGCGGCTGGGACGAACTGCGATAAGGAATCGCAGTACGCATTGGAGTTGGCTGGTTTTGAGGCCGAGAGGGTGCACGTATTTCGTGTGATGGAAACCCCGGCCTTACTGGATGAGTATCAACTGCTGATGATCCCCGGCGGATTCAGTTACGGCGACGACGTGGCGGCTGGGAAGATACTGGCAAATCAGATGATTCACCACCTGGCCGGCGCGTTGAATAAATTCGTCGCCGACGGAAAACTCATCCTGGGCGTCTGCAACGGCTTCCAGGTTCTGCTCAAGAGCGGCCTGCTGCCCTGGGGCCGGGCCGACGCCGACGAAGCCAACCGCGACGCGACGCTGACCTGGAACGACTGCGGCATGTTCGTTGACCGCTGGATTAACCTCCGCGCCGATAGCGACAAGTGCGTCTTTTTGACCGGGGGCGAGACGTTGACGCTGCCGATCGCTCATGGCGAGGGCAAATTCGTTACGAGAGACGATGTCGTGCTCGGTCGAATCTGCGACGGCGACCAGGTGGCTGTTCGCTACGACGGCGACAATCCCAACGGAAGCATCGACGATATAGCCGGTATCTGCGACCCGACCGGGCGTATCTTTGGCCTGATGCCGCACCCGGAGCGATTCGTCGATCCCACCCATCACCCCGCATGGACGCGCAAAAAGACAGACCATGCCGACGGGTTATCAGTCTTCCTGAACGCCGCGGAACATCTGAAATGAACCACGTTGCTAACCTTTTATGAATGCGGTAGTTACCGGTAACGCGCCGCTCGATTACCGATGTTCCGGTTTCGCGTACGAGTAGTTGGTGGGAAAAGTTATGAATTTTGCGAATTTCGCCGATATTACGCACGCAGATGAAGGCTGATTTGACAAAAAAAGCCGATTTTGCCCCTTTTTCTTATTGACAGAAAATGGGGTATCGCGTATAATTAACAAAGAAGTTTGAAGTAGATTCCTGTTGCCGGTATTTACAACGCTTACGGCGGAGGGATCGTTGCTCATTTTCGCTCGCTCATAAGCACTTCGTTTATGCTTGAGGCGGCTTGTCATGGATGGATGTGTGTGGCTCGTGACGGATCGTTAATCATGCTCATGTTAATGACTTTGCCTTGGTAGGAGAAAGTTATGAAATGCTCAATGCTCGGAAAAGTTTTTGTTCTGCTCGTCGCGGTTGTTCTGGTAATGCCTTTGGGAGTCGGTGCGGCACCGGTTGAACCGACCCCGGAAGGATGGTTCAGGGATCTGAGGACCGACTACGTCAAGACGTGGCACATCTACAGCGACAAGAACCCCATCCAGGGCACTAACGGCATTCTGGATCCTGGCGACACGAAGATAAATACCTTCAAGAACTGGTGGACACCGGCGTCGAGCCACTCACAGCACAACATGAGTCCCGACGGCGGCGGCTTCATCTACGCCCCGGGCAGCGACATCAACTCCAGCCCCATCAACTATGCCTCGCATCAAGCCGGTAAAGAAGATTATTGGCTGGGGCAGACGCCTCTGAACAAGAACAAAAACACCATCCAATTCTACATGACCTACAGCCAATTCGACAACAACGACTGGAAGGACGGATACGCATATTCGTCAAACCCGACTACCCAGGCAATTGTTGAACAGCGGCATGAAACCCGCAACGGATGGGCGTTTGGTTGGACATCGCACTCACAAGAAGAAGATGCCCCGGATGGCACCCCCATCAACCCGCAGACCTACGCTGGTTTCGTTAATATGGACATTTTCGTCCATAAAGGCAGGGGGTTGACCACAGCCGCCGACGGTAGCATCGACGGGGGCAGCACAGTTTCTGGAGGTGCGTTCGGGGATAGTTACTCCAACCCCCAGGTCTCTGTCAGTAACGATATCAGCGGCAAGGCGATAGACAACGTCGGCTGCATTCCGTCTGACTTCAGGTACCATCCTCCCGTGTTTGATGAGGCCACAGGTACGTATTCCTGGGCTGCCAATGATACGCGGATGACCGCCAACGGTTACAACGCCGCCGACCTTAACGCCATCGTCAATTCGATGGAGATCAAGGAAGGCGATTCACTCATTTTGGGCGCTGGCGACGTGGTATGGGCAAATCGCCGACCCAGCGAAATCCAGGCGAATCTGGACGATCATAACGGACAGGACTACATTTATGCCGACGCCTTCCTGGACAACTCCTTCTATCACGACGGAGCCTCCGACGGCGGGGTCATCGCAGGCCTGGCCGGCGAGAGCGCCTACATCCCCGATCCGCAGGGTGGTAACTGGGGCGACCAGCAGGTAATCCGTATTGACATCTCGCAGGAGACGCTCCTGAGCGGCGACCCCAACACCTGCGGAAATATCGAACAGATCGTAATCTGGGACTTCGGCCAGTCTGACAGCACCACGTGGGACACCACCACCGGACAGCAGGTGAACCCCGTCCCCATTATCTTCGGTGTTGACCTGACGCAGACTGCTGCGCACGGGCAGATATATTATGACGGTGTGGGCGGACGCTTCTACTTTCCGGAGAATCGCATCTACATCGCACAGGTTGCGATTACCGATGTTCCCGAACCCGCCAGCCTGGTATTGCTGGCGACAGGGGCGATTGGACTGTTGATTAGACGTCGCAGAGCGACGATACGATAGAGCGGAGAAGAGAGACTAACCAAGGTGACAGGCGGCCTGGGGAAAAACCTGGGCCGCTTGTTTTTTGCGCTGCTACGCGACGTACTCCACTAACAGCCAGAAGGACACCGCTAATGCGGTCAGACCTACGAAGATATACGCCCACAGACCCAGGATTTGCAACGGTAGTTGCCGGAGATATTTGACGCGAATGGTCTTATAGACCACAGCCAGCACCATGCACAACGGCAGGACCAGCCAGATGTGGTCAGCGCCCATCTGGATGGGGTGTTTGAATATCATGTCTCTTCCTCTTCCTGTTTTTTGCGAGCAGGTTCGCCGATACTTCCCATCACAGCCAGCATTACCGCATCAAAGATACACATCAGGTTCAACATTCCGGCGATGCCCGCGTAGGCCCGAGCGACGGTGTCGGAGGGGTAACTGAGGTTTAGTTCTTCGTCCACCAACGCCTGTTTATAAGTTTTCCGCCACTTTCCGGGCAGGTGCGGATTCTGTTTGGTCCACGGCGGCGGGGTTGGTGTCCGTAAGCGGTCGTCTTCGAATTTGTCGGTAATCATCCGACGGTATTGTTCCTGGCGATACCATGCCGAAACGCCCGAAACGCCCGTGCACATCTGGGCTGCGAACCACCAACGCTCACGCAGAGGCTCGACGGTGAATATCCCGCCAAAAGCGACGCCCGTCCAGAACAGACCGTTGATGCAGATGCAGATGATGACGCCGCGAAGCGTACGCCTGATATAAACGTGCCCCGCGCCGGGAATCAACCAAGCCAGTATCCCGGCGATAAAAGGCGCAAAGTGATTTTGACGACGATTCGACATACGCTTCTACCTGTTTAACTAAGACGCAATGTCGTTCAGCGAAGGTCTTGTGTCAAGAACTATAACAGATAGAAGATAGGGACTAGGGATTAGGGACTAGGGGTTAGGGAAGAACAAAAAACAGAAAGAACGGAACTCGGAACTCGGAATCCGCAATCAGTCCGTAATATCCATCGTCAGTATGGTAACGTCGTCGTCTCGTCGCCCGGCTTGGCGGTGTTCGTCGATCCGTCCGGTAAGTTGAAGAAGCATCTGTTCGGCAGGGAGACTGTGGAGGTCTTGAAGGGCATTCGCCAGGCGGCCCCCGGGGCCGTCCCCGGCGGGACGGCTGTTCGCTGTCCCAGGGGGGGCGGAGATATTTGGGCCTGACGGGTCGGAAGAAAGCATCTCTTCGGCGCCGTCGGAGAAGACGATTAACCGGTGTCCCGGATGGAGGCGAATTTCCCGCTGGTCGAAGGTTTCTTCGGGGAAAACGCCCAGTAGCGTTCCGACGGTATCGAGGTATTCGACGTTTCCATCGGCGTCGAGCAGCAGCGGGTTGGGATGACCGCCACGGGCATATTGCAGAAGGAGATTTTCGGTATCGATGATTCCATAGACAGCCGTGCAGAACTGGCATGAACTGAGGTTCTGTTCGCAGATGTCGCTGTTCAGACCGGTCAGGGCTTCGCCCGGCGGGATGATTTCGTATTGGCTACCGTCGATCCGTTTGGTTTGCAGGGCTTTTTTGATGAACATTGTCAGCAGCGCCGCGGGCATACCGTGTCCGACGACGTCGGCGACGTAGAATCCGACGTGGGTTTCGTCCAGGCGGAAGATGTCGTATATATCGCCGCTGACCCAACTGGCGGGGCTGAACAAGGCTGCGAAGCGCACGGGTCCGACTTCCGGAAGCGAATTGGGCATGAAATCCCGCTGAAGCCTCGCCGCCAGACGCATTTCTTCGTCGATCTGTTCAAAGTTTCCGGCAGCGCCGACGCCGAGAGACCTCACTGCCGCCATGTCTGAACGGAGGTGAGAAATAACAGGCTGGAGGGCGGCGGCCGATTCGATTCGGGCGGAAAGTTCGCCCGGCGGGGCGTCCGGGTCGGCGATAATGAACTGTCCCCGGCGGTTGGACAGGCAGTTTTCCATCCCCGTAATCGCCGGCAGGAGCACGACAGCCACCGCTCCTGTGCGATCTATCCGGTCCAGAAGTTCCGACAGATGCTTCGCGTCGAATGGTTCATCAGCCGGCGGGGCGATAAGTACGATTTCGGTATCGTCGAATTGTTGCCGGTGAGGGTTGGGTGAATCACAGGCCTTTACGTTCCATTTCTCGCTGATTGCCGAGGAGACGTTTTCGGGCATATCGCCGGGACCAAGCCAGAGTAATTTGTGTTTTTCCGCCAGAAGGACCATTCGCGCACACCTTGCCGCTACCGATAGTTACATCGACCCGCCGGGAGCGCGCCTTTAACAGCCCTGGGCACTGCCCAGGGATAAGATGCCTGGGAAGAGATTCTTTACGCTATCCCTTGCGAAGTGGGGCTTTCAAGATTGTGCGACAGGTGGTATAATGCCGCACGTTATGACGTCCGAAGTGGAAATAGACAAAGAGAAGATTGCCGAATTCTGTCGTAGGAATCACATACGTCGGCTTGCGTTTTTTGGTTCAGTCCTTCGGGACGATTTCGGCCCCGACAGCGACGTGGACGTGCTCGTGGAGTTCGAGGCTGGCCACGTGCCGGGACTGGCGTTTTTTGGGATGGAATTGGAACTGTCTGAAATCATAGGCCGGAAAGTCGATCTCAATACCCCCAATTTCCTGAGCCGGTATTTTCGAGACGAGGTGAAAGCCTCTGCCGAGGTGCAATATGTTGCAGGATGAGGATAGAATTCGTCTTCGACATATGCTGGACCATGCCCGCGAGGCAGCCGACCTGGCGAGGTCGCATAGTCGTTCGGACCTTGATACAGACCGACTTCTTGAACTGGGGCTGGTTCGCTTACTCGAAATCGTAGGCGAAGCGGCGGGACGAATATCGGAAGGATTGCGAGCCGAACAAACCTCAATTCCATGGCCGCGGATTGTCGGTCTCCGCAATCGACTCATTCACGGGTACGACTCAGTGGACATGGACATTCTCTGGGAAATTTTGACAAATGACCTCCCGCCCCTGATTGAATCGCTTCAGACAATTCCCAACGTTGATTCTGAATAATACCGGTTTATTCGGGTACGTATTCAGCAACCATGATGAGCCTTGGCGTGAGTTTGGCGTGATTTACTGTGTTGTACGCTGCGGGGTTTTCGGCGGTCGATGTAGGCTGTAGCGGCCTTGGTCAGCAGACCTGAGCGGGTTTCATTCTCGGCTTCGGCGAATCGGTCCACCGCATCGAGTATCCGCCGAGGCATGGTGATATTGATCCGCTTGGCCTCTACTCGCAGACTCGACGGTGAGATGGAAACTACCGCCCATATCCCGCCCTTGAATTCACGCTTGCCCTTGCAATCCTCGATCCGGCTTGGTTTGGGAATGACCTGTCCGTCCTCAATCAAGCCTTCCAGATGCAATTCGATGGCTTCCTGCGCCATTGCGATTGCTTCATCGAGTGTGCCGCCCGCGCTGAAGCAGCCTGGAAGATCGGGAACAGTTACGCCGTAATCCGAGTCCTTGTCTTTATGAATGACGATTGGGTAGTTCATTTCCTGCTCCATCCTGCCTGTTTCATAATGGCCTTGAGTGTTCCGATTGGGAAATCCTTCTTCGGATGCGGTACGGTTACAAGTCCGTCCTTGTCTGGATGCCGGAACTGGTAATGACTACCTTTGGTTCGGACATGCACCCATCCTTCAGCCTTGAGTCGTTTGATAATCTCCCGACTGTTCATTGTATGTACTATACACACTCAAGATAAGAGTTGTCAATAGCGAATTGCTTTAACGCGCCGGGTCCGGTAGTTTGACTTTATCGCCGACTTTCACGTCTGCGCGTTCGAAAGTCCCGGCTGCGACTTCGAGGGCGTATTGGGCTGGGTGTACACTGGGGTATTGAACCGGGGTCTTCTTCGGGTCTTTTTCGACGGGCATGGTGTAGATTTGGACGATTACGCCGTTGCTGGAGATGAAGGCTATGTCGATTGCCGCCCGGCAGTTGAGCATGTGGAAGATACGCACCTCTTCTCGCGGGAAGACGAATAACATCCCGGTCCCTTCGGGTATTTCGTCTCTGTCGGCCAGGCCTTGGCGGACGGTTTGCTCGTCGTCGGCGATTTCCACACGCCAGACGTGCTCGCCTATGCGTACCTGCGGCGGGCCTGATTCACCGGAGCAATTGCACGACGAAAGCAGCAGAAGCGGGCAAAGGACAATCCATAATGTGAGGTTTTTTAACATGGTGTTATTTACCGACGACGGCTAAACGCATTTTGGGTTTCGGCGATTACTTGTTCCGGGTCGATTAGTTGCATACAGGTATTGTGTCGGCAGCGGCGTTTGAGGCATCCCTGGCACGGTATATCTGCGACGATGGCCTTTCCCATCGGTCCCGGTGGGCCTGTGCGTTCCGGGCGCGTCGGGCCTATGAGCGTTACGAACGGCGTACCGACAGCCGGCGCGATAAAGTTGGCTGACGAGTCGCAGCAGACGACGGCCCCTGCCGATGCAATCAGGGCGGCGACCTGCGGCAGCGTCGTCCTGCCGGCGAGATTGAATACCCTTTCGCTGCCATTGGTAAGGTCGTCGCAAAGTTCACCCTCGTCATCGGAGCCGGTCAATACTATCGGGACATCGCGGGACAATTCGGCCACTACCTTCCGCCAGTGGCGCCGCGGGTACAACTTAGTTACCCATCGAGTCCCCGGTGCGATTACAAGATACTGGCCGGTGGCGAGATTATGTTCGGCTATGAATGATTCGACGAAGGCGTTTGCCTCTTGCGTAACGGTCAGCGTGAGATCGTTTTCATCGGCGTCTATTCCAAGTTCCCTGACGAGGGCGATGTTGCGGGCGACTGTATGTTTCGCCTGGACGCTTATTGGATGCGTGTAGAAGATACCGGCGAATTCGCGGGCGTCCGCGAAGCCTGCTCGAACGTCAGCGCCGGTAACGCGAGCGAAGAATCCGCTGCGAAAGAGTCCCTGAAGGTCGATAACCCAATCGAATTGCCGTCGGCGCAGGTTCCGGCAGAAGGTGATGAAATCTCTTGTGGGGCCGAGATTTCGTCCGATTCGCCCGAACCGTCGTCGATCAAAGAGGATTATTTCGTCCAGCCCGGCCTGACCTTCGAGGATCGGCGCGCATCCTGGCGTTACCATCCATGCGATTCGGGCGTGCGGGAAGGTTCGCTTCAGCCCGGCCAGGACAGGCATAGCCGAGACCACGTCGCCCAGACTTGAGGGTTTGAGTATGAGTATCCTCTCCGGGATGGATAAATCCGGCGTGTTCACGTCGAGGTTCTCCGTTGCGCCTTCTGGCGGCGCTGGCGTGAAATAATCTGCCTGCGGATTTTCCGGGTGGACCAGTTCTGTAGTAGTCGCCAGTATGGTTTGAAGTTGATTCGCCCGGTTCCGGGACTTCGCAGGTATCCCAGGAGCATCCTTAGTCGCCCTGCGTGGTTGACCACCGGGCATTCCAGCAGCGAGACGTTAAGCCTCATAAGTCCACGGAACTGCTGTCGTCGTGTAACACGTCGGACCCTGTTAACGCCGTCCATGTCCACCAGGATTACTTCGGGCGGGTGGTCCCTGTGGTTGTCCCAGTGTACCAGCAGGTTGGAGGCCTTCAGGTCGCGGTGGGCGAATTTTTCCTCATGGAGTCGTCGCAGCAGTTGTCCAAGTTTTCGGAGCACCTGACGGGCAAGTCGTCTTTTCTCAATGTGCGAGCCGTCGGTTTGCTCGTCGTCGAGGTAGCGGTTGAGGAATTTATTGAGGTGCAGTCCGTGAACTTGCTCGGTAATCAGGATCGAATCGACCAGGAAGCCCCATCGTCGTTTTTCCATGGCTGCAAGGGGCAGGGCGGTGTAGATGTGGCGTCCCAGAAGTGCGTGTCCGAGGTAGAAGCTTCGCAGCGCCCTGCTTGGTCTAAAGAGGTCTGTTACCCACCTGACGGTGCGTTTCCTGCGGGGGCGTTTGACGTACACATCAATATCTCTGAGACCGATGCGAAGCCGCCGCTTGACGATGTAACTACTGGCGGAATCTTTGATTATCTTGATGTTGTCGCCGGTGAAGAGTGCGTCCGGGTCGGCCAGCGCTTTGAGCCAGTCTTCTGTGGTGAAGGTGTGCTCACAGGTTTTTGAACCGGGAAGGCTGCGTTTGGACGCCAGTATCACGTGCGTGCGCCGCCCCGCTATGGACATTCGGGCGAAGTATTGGTTGGTTGCGAAGATTCGCCGGTCGCGCTGGGCGTAAAGTCGTCGCGTGTGGCGGTTGGCGAACAATTCAATCAGGCGGGTCCATCCTCGGATTGTCCCTTCTGCCCCGGCGGCGCTGAGGTAGTGCCGGAGAAACCTAATTCGCTGCGAGCGAGTGGTCCATAAGCGTTGGTCGTGGAACAGTTGCGCGAGGTTGGCTGCCCGGCTTCGCCGGCTCAGCCGACGCCGGCGAAGCATACGGTGCAGGTCCGTCAGTACCAGTCCGTCGAACCGACCGGGAGATGGATCGACGGTGCGCACCAGCACGTTACCGCAGTGCAGGTCGCGGTGCAGGACTCCGCAGGCGTGCATTCGTCCGACGAGTTCGGCCAGGGCGATCACAGCGGCGCGAATGTCGGTGTTACCCGCTGCTGTCTTGTCGGCGTGCCATTTGTCGGCGGGGACGGACGGTTCGATCCCCTCGCTTATCATCCATTCCGTACCCTTATGATTATATGTAGCCAGTACCTTCGGAACCGGTACGTTATTAGCCGAAAGGTAACGACTGAATCGCATTTCGCAGCGTGAATCCGACAGCCCGATGCGGCGTTGCAGGCGGTGCAGCAGCGACCGGCTGTGGTAATGCTTCAGGTACAGCACGCCGACCGACCCGGACGCTTCGTGGCGATAAACTGTCCGCGAGACATTCTGTTTGACCACCGACCAGCGAATGTCGGACGAGCCGGTCAGCAGCGGTTCGGTTTGTCGTCGGGCATCGGCGTCAGTGAAGCGAACCACGCCGATATCGATACCGGCGAAAAGTTCCGAAGCGTCCGGTATGTCGTGTTTGGTGTTTGGCATCGGAGCCTTCATTCAGACGGGGTTTTGTCCTCTATTATTTTCATCAATGCCCGTGCGATTTCGCGTGGCTTGTCGTGGCGTACCAGTAGTACGTTTTTTTCGTTTGCGTATCGGTTCCTCGTTTCGGGCGTATCGCACACGATAACGGGCAATCCGTCCGAAATCGCTTCGGACAGCAGACTGCCGGGCGTATCGTCGGTATCGAGGAATATCGCTATATCCGCAGCCGACAGTAAGTCCGACGTTGACCATTCCGGCCCGGCAAGTGTAACCTTCTCGGCGAATCCGGTCATGCGTGCGAATTCGACGACGTTTCTTGCGTACTGACCGGTGTGCTGTCCGTAGGACCCTTCGGGAATAATCAGATGCACGGACACTTCGGCCATTTTCAGGATAGAGGCCGCCCACACGGCGAAGCGATGCCCGCTCGTTCGATGCACGCGCCCCGGAGCGACGATAACTGTTTCGCCCGGCGCGATTTCAAGTCGTTCTCTGATGCGAGATTGACCCAAAGCGTCATTGGTGTTTGTCGATACAACCATAGCGAAGTGTTCTGGTAAGCCTCATTGGATGGGCGTCATCAAGTCGGTTTCTTTTTTCTTTGGTCTGGCGCGCTCGACGTAACGCTTGTGGAACAGTCCGCAGATTTCCTCGGCCATGCGTTCAGCCAGTTTGCGGGACAGTTCCGAGCCGTAGTATTTTGAAGGGTTTTCCGTCATCGGCTCGCCGACACTGATCGGGAATCCATCTGATTCGTCGGGCCAGATGCGTCCTTTATAGACGTCCACGACCCTGACTTTAACGGCGAGTTTTCCTCGCCAGAGAGTATCGACGGGATTGTCCTTTAGTGAAAATTCTTCGATTGAGACATAGATTACCAGGTTGGCGCCTACTCGGCGTCCGATTTTCGGGATCTTCATAGAGTTGAAGTTAATCTCGGCGTTGCGCAGGTCGATCAGTTTGTCATAGGGAATAGTCTCGGCGGCAAGCGAGTTTTGGATGAGTAGTTCGTTGGCCTTTTCCGACATGATACGCTTGATAGGCGAATAGAGCATCGGGCATTTCAGATCGTCGGGAAAGAACAGGATGGTCTTGTTCTCCGGGAGGACGAACTTCGGCGGAACCTTTTCCTTCGGAAATAATTTCGCCAGAATGGCTACAGGCAGCTGGCATCCTGATAACAACGGTATCGCCGAGACCAGCAGCAGGAGATATATCCTTCGGGTCGTCATGACGGGTCCTTCGGTACCTTGTGCTTGTAGAATTTCTTTACCAGTTTCGTAGCGAACAGTTTTTCTGTCGGGATACGTACCGCCCAGTCGTTTTCGATGGGAATTCCCAGAGGGGATTCCTCCGGGTGGATGATGTAGAGCGGTCCGGTTCGCCAGACGGGATTTTCGTCGCTGGCAGAAGATCGTTCCGCTTTGTACAGGTTAACCTCGGCGGTAATTCGCCCACGCGCCAGGTGGATGCTTCCCGGTTCACGAGTCGAAAATTCCATCAGGGAAATCAGCATGACGTAATCGGAGCCGAAGACCTTGCAGAGTTTTTCCGGCGGCGTGGCGTCCCATCGCGGGTTTTCAGCCTGGTAACGGATGACCCTGCGGGCATCGACCACTTTGACGTTGCTGACATTCCTGCGGAGTTCCGCGCTGACCTCGTCGGTGAGTTCCAGTTGGGCCATGTTGTAGTCCAACTGTATCTCCGGACCGGCGAAAATGACCACGGCGACGGTCTTGCCGGGAAGGTCGCCGAACTCGGCCTCGATAGTCTTCATCGGAATCGGGGGGGCAAATACGTACATGAGCCAGTTACCGGCGTCGCATCCGGCGACGAAAGGCGCCGACGACAGGAAAATAATGAGCAGGTATTTTCGCATGATAACTCCTATTGGCGGTGCCTCACGCAGGCAGCGTACCGTTGGTTATGCCCCAGATTAATTTCAACGCCCACCCGGTTGGGGTGCCGATTACGAACGCCCAGACCCACCAGGACGGTTTACCGAGACCCGAAAGGGTTTTTCGACCGGTTATAACCTCGCGCATCGCTGCCGAGAACAACACCACCAGGCCGGCGAAAAATACCACCCCGAACGGATGGCTCGCCAAGGCCAGGGCAAACTGTCCGTGCGCCATAGCCGAGACCGAGGTAGTGAATCCACAGGTCGGGCACGGGTATCCCGTCCGCACATAAAACGAACATGCAGGCAACCCCATCTGCCTGTGCGTTCCGACCCCTGCCGATTCGGGAGTAAGCCATACCGCCAGAGCGATTACACCTCCGCAGCACATAGCCACCGTCAGGCCTCGAACTCGCAGGAGATTGCGCGAATTCGCTGCTCCGGCCTGGGCATCAGTCTCGATATAACAGGTAGATTTTCCCATGATTACAACTGTGTATCATAGGCTCAAAACGCCCCCGGCGTCAAGTAACACTGACAATCTCCGATTGCGGATTGCGGATTTCGGATTGCGGATTAACAAAAGGCATTTGGCATTCGGCATTGGTGGCACTGGGTCAGTGAAGGTTTTTCTGTTAAATTTCACGATTCAATGAAATATCAGAATTATAAAGGCAGGACGCGCAACAATCCTCGGCTACCAATGCCCAATGCCTAATGCCCAATGCCTCTTCTATACCTGCAAACGCAGTCGAAGACTTCGCCGCCGGTACGTGCGGCTACTATCGGGTCCTTCAGGAGGCACAGTTGGATCGAATCGACGGTGAATTCCGTGTTGAGATTGCTTTCGACGCTCCTGCCCATCCCTTCGAGGATGACCAGGTCGGCGTCTTTGGCCGATACGTTCAATTCGTCGGAGACTTCCGCCAGGTCAATCAGCGGAATGTCGTTTCCGGTCGAGACGACCTCGAACAGACCGGCGGAGATGTACGAAGCCAGTTCGTCGTCGAGGTCGGCGAGTTGACGGAGGATTCCGACGGCTTCATCGGCAGTAACGTCGTTGAGGGTCGGTAGTTCGTTGGCAGCCAGGACGATCTGCGTACCGTGGGCGGCGAGTTCCCGTACGAAAGGCATCACGCCGAGGGTAAAGTCCGCCCCCGTATTGTCCACGAAGACCACTGCTTTGCCCCACGGTGCAGGCGACGCGGCGCTGGTCGGTAAAATCGCCGCCAACTCATCGAAGTCGTCCACCGCCCATGGTCGCCCTTTCGTCCGCTCGAGCGCCGCGACGAAATCGACACGCTCCTCGGCGTAGCCCATCGTGGCGGTGCTTCCCAGGTCAAAAATGTTCCCCGCGAAGACGCCGCGGATGAGATGCTCCCACCGCTGCGGCGCCGGCAGCGATCCGACCGAGTCGATGACATCCGGATAAGACTCAATGGCCGAGGCGTCCTCACGCTGCTTGATGTGCCTGAAAGGGTCGTTCAGGCCGTTGTCGCGCAGGGTCTTCTCCCGAAGCCGGCATAATTCAATGATTCCAAGTTGGTCGGATCGGATCGATTCGACAGGGCCTGGGTTTTCGCGCAGCGAGGCAATGACCTCGGCGAACTGCCGGCGTGCCGATTCAATCTGTTTGCGAGCGCCGCGCCCGTAAGCGGTATGGGCGGATGAAAGCGTATCGGCAAAGTGGTTCTCGAACAGTTCTATCCAGTACCGCCTCGCTTCAGCGTCGCCGATCAGATCGAAGTCGCTGACGGCATAACCGTCCGGATCCGCAAGAAGACAAAAATGACTCATAAAATCCTCATCTGGTAATTGGTAATTGGGCATCGTTTTTTTTTACCAATTACGAATTACGAATTACTAATTCCTACTGTATCTTCACCGTTACCATTGTCAGGTCGTCGCATCGCGTTTGCAGCCCTGCGAAACGTCTCATTTCCCAGAGTATGAATTTTCCGATTCCTTTTGCTGTTTGTCTTTGCCGGCATGCTTCCAGCGTGGCGTTGTGGACACGCTTTCGTCCGAAGGCTTCGTCATGGAAGTCGATTGCTTCGGGCAGCCCGTCTGTGAATATATTCAGAATATCTCCGCTTTCCAGGTTGAATGTTTCCTGTCTGAAGGGCATATCCTTATCCATTCCGATTACGCCGCTTCCTCCGGACAGTTCGCTGACTTGTGAGTTTCTTACCAGTAGTACCGGTTCGTGTCCGGCGCTGCAATAGGTCAGCGTTTTTCTCTTCGCGTCCAGCACACCGAAGAACAGTGTTACGAAATCGCCCACTTCGCTTTCGCGCCAGAGGTCGATGTTGACGGCAGAGAGTATTTCCGAGAGGTCGGATAAGTGGGCTGCGTGCGCCCGCAGAGACGATCGCGTCGATGCCATCAGAAGCGACGCCCGCACGCCTTTGCCGACGACATCGGCGACGCATATTCCGAGTTTCCCGTTTCCTAACTCGATAAAATCATAGAAGTCGCCTGCCAGTTCGAAGCAGGGCACATATATTGCCGCTATGCCCACGCCTTTAATCCTTGGCGGATTGGCTGGGACCATTCGTTTCTGCACGTCGCCGGCAAGGCGCAGCTGTCGGCGGATTCTCTCTGCCAGAAGGGCTTCATCGTACAGGCGAGCGTTGACCACAGCATTGGCTGCCTGCGACGCCACGCCGCGAATGAGTGACGTCTCGAACCAGTCGAATTTGTGAGGACGACGGGTATAGACGCGGATAATACCCTCGATCCGCCCACGATAACTCATCGGTACACACAGCGCCGAGACAAGATTTTCCCGCCTGGCTTCTGCCTTGTACAGGACGCGCTCGTCGTTCCGCTCGTCGGCGATATAGACACAGCCTTCATTGGCGAAGACCTCCTGGTCGATTTGACTGTCGGCCAGGCGTATCGGTCCCTTGGCGGTATATTTGCCGCTCAGTCCGTAGGCGGCCATTCGCAATAGTTCCGTCTGGTCTTCGTTGAACACGCGGATGCTGCAGGCGTCGGCGTCGGTTACGCCGACCATCGTCTCTGCCACCAGGTTGAGAATTTCCTTCAGGTCTCTGCGTTCGGAAAAGGCAGCCGTCATCCTGTGCATTGCCGAGAGTTCCTCGACTCGGCTGCGAATCTGCTTTGCCTGTTCACAAAGGCGAACCAGCACGTTACGCATCAGTTCGACCATGCGATCGTTTTCGGCGGAGTCGGCTTTGCCGAGAAGCGAGATTGTCCCGACGTGTTCGCTGGAGACAAGCACCTTCGCCTCAACCGCAGACGGGTTAGAAGAAGCCTTACTGTCGGGCGGGAGTATTCGCACCGGCGAACCCGTAGCCGAGGAAAACATCCCCGCCAACTGTTCAATCGCATCATCGCCAAGATATTCTGTCAAAGTCATCACTACTGTTTTTTCCCAGTCCCTAAACCCAAATCCCTAGTCCCTTTTTTTCTGATGTAGCATCTTGACAAAATTTTGATTTAAGATATACTTAAAAATGGAGGCAACCTCGACCGAGTGGTTGTGAGTTTGTTTGATGCCTCATTATAAGTCCACTCGTCGCCTGCCGACTCTGCCTCCGCTTTGTTCATATTAAAGCCAAATCCTCGCGTTGAGAATCAAGGAGCGGGAAAGTGAAGAAGAGGGTGAAATATATCTGTGCCGTCTGTGTGCTTTTGGCAATCTGCGCGTCGGCATCGGCTTCGGTTACCATCACGTTGCAAGACGGAACTCAGCCTGCGCCGGGTCGGCCTGTATGGTACGGTACAACCGATGCCTGGCTGGACCAGAGCGGTAGCGGCTTGACCATCTTTGTCGTTCCCGAACCGGCTACGTTGAGTTTGCTTGTGATCGGCGGGGCAGGAGTGCTGCTGGTCGCCAGAAGACGACGACGATAAGTCCACGAATTACACGGAATACCGGGCTGCCGGAATACCGAAGAACCGGAATACCGAAGAATCCACAATCCGCAATCCGCAATCTGCAATCCGCAATCATCAGGCTGATTCTTTCTTTCTGACCAATGCAGCGCGGAGCGTGGGTTTCCGGCCTGATACGAGCATCTTTTCGGTAACGACGTATCGTTGTCCATTGGCATCGGCTTCGGGGAGTTCATACATCAATTCCAGCATGAAATCCTCGATTACGTTTCTCAGCGCGCGTGCGCCGGTGTCGAGTTTCATTGCCCGATGAGCAATGTACTTCAGCGCTGCCGGATGGAATTCCAGTTCGGCGTTCTCCATCTCGAAGAACCGCTTGTACTGCCTGACGAGCGCGTTCTTCGGCTCGGTCAGGATTTTCACCAGCGATTCCTCGTCCAACGGTCCGAGGGTGGTGATACATGGAAGGCGACCGACGAATTCGGGGATCATCCCGTACTCGACCATGTCATCAGGCTGGACCATTTCCATTACCCTGGCGTGTTCGGCTGCGGATTCGTCGGCATGGTCTTCGCTGCTGAAACCGATCAGTTGCCTTCCCAGTCGCTTTTTGACGATGTCTTCCAGACCCGTGAAGGTTCCGCCGCAGATGAACAGGATGTGCTTTGTGTCGATCTGGATGTACTGTTGTTCGGGATGTTTTCGTCCGCCCTGGGGTGGTACGTTAGCGAGCGTTCCTTCGAGCATTTTCAGAAGCGCCTGCTGAACGCCTTCGCCGGAGACGTCGCGGGTTATGGAGACGTTTTGCGAGGTCTTTCCGATTTTGTCTATTTCGTCGATGTAGATTATTCCTCGCTGTGCCGCTTCGATGTCGTAGTCGGCTGACTGGAGCAGTTTCAGCAGGATATTCTCGACGTCTTCGCCGACGTATCCCGCTTCGGTCAGCGTGGTGGCGTCGCCGATGGAGAATGGGACGTCCAGGACGCGCGAGAGCGTCTTGGCCAGCAGCGTCTTGCCGCACCCGGTCGGTCCTATCAGAAGGACGTTGGATTTGTCCAGTTCCACTCCGGTATCGTTGTCTTCGATGTGGTTCAGTCTCTTGTAGTGGTTATGCACCGCTACGGACAGGACGCGTTTGGCGTGGTCTTGCCCGACGACGTACTGGTCGAGAAATTCTTTTATTCGGCTTGGCGCGGGGACGCTTTCGGGCGTGGTGCTCCCGGAGATGTCCTGTCGGCGTTCCTGTTTTATTATGGTTTGGCACAGATCGACGCATCCGGCGCATATTCGCACGCCGTCAGGACCTTCGACGACGGGGCCGATTTCTCGGCCGCTCCTGCCACAAAAACTGCACACTTCCGACGTCTTGCCCAGCGGCGGACGTGGATGATCGCCTTTATCTGAACGCTTTGTCATATCAATTCCCTGACTATTGCCCCTGTGGATAATAAGGTCCAGCCGCCGTTGAAGAAGAATAGCGGGATTATAGGGATTTTGAGATTACGGGATTAAAAAAGAAAAAAATCCCTATAATCCAGTAATCCCTGTAATCCTGCTATTCTGTTTTCTTTTTCTTTTTCTTCTTCTCTCAGCAAAAAACAAAAATCCCTCTAATCCTGCTCTACTGCCTGCATATCACCGACGACGCTCATCTTTTCCAACATACTGCGTAATTCCTGTTGCAATCAATTTATACGCCACCGGAGATTACATCGACCGGCTGAAACCATCGCATTAGTGCTTTATCGGCATCGACTCCAACTCTTTTATTGTTCGGACGCATCCAGGTCGGTCAACCCAAGGGCGGACCGACGGGCAAGCCGATACTCCTCTTTCGTCAGAACGCCTTCATTATGAAGACGATCAATCTGCTCAATCGTAAAACCGGGGCTGTGCTTGTCGCTTTTACTGAAGACCATTCGTCGTAGAATATGCGCAGCCACACAAATTGCGGCGGTTGCCAGAACGCTGCCCAACACCCACACTATCGCAGTGACCGTTCCTTCCTGCTCGGCAATGACAAATGCTATCGGCAACATCACGATCATTATACCACGCCGCCGGCGAATTTGATATGCTTGAATCCATATGAAGGTTCACCTTAAAACAATGGGCTGTCAGATGAACGTGCTGGACAGCGAGATTCTCCGTTCGCTGCTGGCGTCGTCCGGGATGGAAATGACCGACGACGCACACGCCGCTGACGTGCTGCTGTATAACACTTGCTCAGTCCGCGAACAGGCCGAGAATAAGGTCCACTCGCACCTGGGACGGGCGTGCGGAAAAAAGGCCGACGGCAGGGGAGTCATCATCGGCGTGCTCGGCTGTATGGCCCAGCGGCTTGGACCGGAACTTGTCAAACGCCACAGAGGCGTCGATATCGTCGCAGGTCCGGGACAACTGGGGCGACTGGTCGAGTTGATTCAGTTAGTCGCCGACGGTGGCGGTCCGCAGATTGCGATGGACCCGCCCAGGCCGGAAATAAAGACCGACGACAAGATCGAATTTTTCGACCATAAGCGCGATCCGAACCGTTGCCACCTTCCGGGCCAGGCGTACGTTCGCATAATGCGCGGATGCGACAAGTTCTGCGCCTACTGCATCGTCCCCTACGTCCGTGGTCCCGAGCGGAGCCGACCGGCGGACGACATCATCGAAGAGGTCCGTCGGCTTGTCGATGCCGGAGTAACGCAGGTAACACTGCTTGGCCAGACGGTCAATTCGTACCGCTCCGGCGGCGTCGGTCTTGCCGATTTAATGGAACGACTGGACGGGTTGGCGGGTTTGAAGCGGATTCGCTTTGTAACGTCTTATCCCGGCGACTTCGACCATGCGATTTTTCAGGCGATGCGCAGCCTGCCGAAGGTCTGCGAGTATCTGCACATCCCCGCACAGTCGGGTTCGGATAATATGCTCCGTGCGATGGGGCGCCGCTACAGCCGGGGCGAATACGACGATCTTATCGCCGTCGCCCGCCAAACCGTTCCGGGTATCGCAATCGTCGGCGATTTTATCGTCGGTTTTCCCGGTGAGGCCGAAGAAGACCATGCCGCCTCCGCCGACCTTATCCGGCAAAGCGGATACAAAAACTCGTTCATCTTCAAGTATTCGCCCCGTCCCGGAACGACCGGGGCCAAGCGTCTGGCCGACGATATCCCCGAAGATGTCAAACGCCGACGAAACCGCGAACTGCTGGCAGTGCAGCAGGAAGTCTCGCTGGCTGACAATCGCGCTATGATAGGCCAAACGGCGGAGATTCTCGTCGAGGGTCCTTCGCCACGTGCGGATAAGCAGCCAAACTCTCAAAACCAACTCGTCGGGCGGACACGAACAGATCATATCGTCGTATTCGACGGAGCCGAAAATCTTGCCGGTCAATATGCAGATGTAAAAATAACCAACGCAACAGCCTTAACGCTGTTTGGTGAACTTAACGAATAAACCAATCGCGCAGCACGTCCCAGGCCTCAATCCCCGCGAATATCAGCCAGGAGATGTTGACAGCCGTGATGAAATCGTAGGGTATTGTCATCCGGCTCCACCGCCACAGGCGAATTTTTAACCACCAATTCCCCTTTCGCGGGTCGGTTATGGGAGTCTTACCGGCTATGACAGCCTTTGTGTAAAAGATTCGCCGAAGGACTGTCAGCAGAGGCAAGGCCGCCTGCTGGAGGACCATTGCCGGGACGTTGTATGCGAAGGTTCCGATGAGAATAGCGGCAGATCGCTCGCCGCGCTGCCAGTATCCGACAGTGCAGGAGTTAATGATGTCTTCAGCCCGGGCGCGGGTGTACGAGATCATAAACGCATTGAAAAACGCCAGCATACTCAGGAAGACGAATGTAACGTTAGCCGGCGAGCGGGCGGCGTAATAGACGGCGATGCCCGCATAGACGGCGAAGTCGCTGTAACGGTCGAGCGTG
>JAUVIQ010000087.1 GCA_030592655.1 Planctomycetales bacterium
AGCCCCCGGCAACTACGACCCCGCCAGCCGGTCGCTCCTGACGACGTTCGCCCTGGGTCGCTGGGCCAACGGAAGCAGCGACTACACGGGGAAGTGGTGCTACGTCTCCAGCACCGGCATGCACCCGGATCACTCCCCTGCCCGCGACCCGGTTCGCACGTGGGTCAGCCCTATCAACGGCAAGGTCGATATCGAAGGCACAATGAGTTTCAACCAGCCCGCCGGCAGTACCCACGACGGCGTTGTCGGATACATCCACCTGGGCGCAATGCAATTATGGTCGAAATCGCTCACTCCCAGCGCGACAGGGGATTCTGAAGACTTTCTCCTCGAAGACGTGGAAGTCAGCATCGGTGACAAGATCGCCTTCCGGTTGAACCCTAACGGCGAGCGGTGGTCCGACGGAACTACCTTCAACCCGACGATCACCTATGTGCCTGAACCGATAATCATTTCGTTACTGTCCGTTGGCGGTCTGTTGTTGCTTCGCCGCCGCCGCGCTTGATACTGTTGCCGGGTGGTCGTGGCCGGAAGTGTTCGCAGCCACGACCACCGGACAACCTTACGCCTCTTCGTTGGTGTCGGCGGGTTCCTGCTCGGTTTTTCCGTCCCACTGGAGTCCGCCGAGGACGCCCTGGGCGATGTTGGTCAGGTGGTCGCCGATCTTTTCCAGGTTATCGACGAAATCGACGAACAGCAGTCCCACCATTGCTGAGCATGTCCCTTCGCTGAGTCGCCGAACGTGGCTTCGGCGGAGTTCCATCTGCATTCGATTGATAGTTTCTTCGTGTTTGAAGGATTCCTCGGCTGCGGAAAGGTCGTTATTTCCGATGGCGGCAAGGATGTCGTCGAACATCTGATAGACTTCATCTCGCATTTTGCCCATTTCTTCGGTGGCCGATTGACTGAAAGTGAGTTTCTGGTCGAATTTACGGACGGCGATCTCCGTGATATTGACCGCGTGGTCGCCGATGCGCTCGACGTCGTTGACCGTATGGAGCAAGACGGGCAATTCGTTGGCTGCTTCGGGCGAGAGCGTCTGCTGGGACAGTTCCACGAGATAACGCGTAATCTCGGTCTGAAAATCGTCCACGGCGTCTTCTTTTATTGCGACACGTTTCAATGCGGCACGGTCGTCGTGTCGTACAGCGGTACTGGCATCGTCGAGGGCGTCACGGGCGGTTTCGGCCATGCGTACCAGTTCCCGCCTGGCCTGGTCCATCGCCACCGGTGGTGTCGCCAGCAGGTTCCGGTCAAGCGTTACCGGCTGCATCTGGATGTCGCCCTTGCGGGCAGGGAGAATCCGCACAACCACCTTCTCCAGAAGTCCGACCAGCGGCAGAAACATCAGGGCGTTGGCGACGTTGAATACACTGTGGGCGGCGGCAATTTCAAGTCCGATTGTCCCGAACCCGAGCGACCAGGGGGTGATGTGGTTAACGATAGTTGGAAACCAACCCAAATATACAAAAGGAAGTATCCAGCAGACGCCGAGGACATTAAACATTGTGTGCGCCATAGCGGCCCGTCGGGCGTTGACGTTTGACCGAAGGGCTGCGAGTTGGGCGGTGATGGTCGTACCGATATTGTCGCCGAGTACGAACGGGATTGCGATGCGAAAGGCTGTTTCCGGGTCGCCGCCGAAAAGACCCTGGATTGCAAGTAACTGAATAATCGCAATCGAGGCGGAACTGCTCTGGATAAGCAGGGTGATGCCGGTGCCGGCCAGGACCGCCAGGATCGGCCTGTCACCGATGGATATAAGGAAGTTCCTGACGGATTCGCTTCCTTGCAACGGGTCAAAAGCGTCTTTCATAAAACCGATACCGACGAACAGGATGCCGAATCCAAGTAGTATCTGACCGATGTGTTTGGTCCGCTGCCTCTTACCGACAAATTGAACGACCATGCCCAGCGCGATAATCGGCAAGGCGTAAAGGGAAAGTTTCAGGAACTCCAATCCGGTGGCTACGCCTACCAGCCACGCTGTCATTGTCGTACCGATATTAGCGCCCATAACGACGCAGATGGCCTGCTTGAGGCTCAGCAGCGCCGCATTGACCAGGCCGACGACCATAACGCTTGTGGCGGAACTGGATTGAATCAGGCAGGTAACGCCCGCACCTGTCAACAGGCCTAGAATCGGATTGGACGTCATCTTCTCAAGTAAGTGTCGCAGGCGATTTCCCGCAACCTTCTTGAGTCCCTCCGAAAGCATACCCATACCAAACAGGAACAGCGCCAGTCCGCCAACGATTTCGAAAATCATGTCCATTATTTTTGGGCTTTTTGTTCCTGATCCGTTGACTGTGCTGATTTCGAATCCGTATCACTCGCGTCGAACAATATCTTCTGGTCGGGGTCTTCGTCCGGTATGTCGCGGACTACCTTCGCTTGCTCGATTAATTCCCCGACGTCCTCGAATTCGCGATAGACGCTGGCGAAGCGAATGAAGGCGACCTTGTCGGTCTTACGCAGACAATCGCTTGCCATATCGCCGATGAACGAGGAGGGAACGTCCTTCTCGTAGTTGCGGAAGATGCCTTCCTCGATAATCTCAACGATTTGCATGAGTTGCTTATCGCTTACGGGGCGTTTATAGCAGGCCTTCTGAAGCCCGGACAGGAGACGCTGACGGTCGTAGGGTACGCGCGAACTGTCCTTTTTGATTACGATGATGCGGGTGGTTTCTTCGACTCGCTCGTAGGTGGTGAACCGACGGTTGCAGGCCAGGAATTGTCGGCGTCGGCGCACAGCCTGGCCGCCTTCGCTGCTGCGAGAGTCGATAACCTTATCATCATCACCACCGCAAAACGGACATTGCATCGCAAAACTCTCAAATCATTGCAGATTGTGGATTGCGGATTTCGGATTGAAAAACGGATGCAAAAAACCCGAATTCCACAATCATCATATAGGGGTCGTAAGGTAAGATATACACCTACATATTGAGCGTCAAGTCAATTTCCGATCACTTCGCTGGCGGGGGGCTTTTCACCGAGGAGAATATGAACCAGAAAGACATTACCGGTCGCTGTTTCCTTGGGAGTGTCCTCTTTTACCTTAGGCCTGCGACTACTGGTGGATTTTTTTCGCCCATGCGTGCTTTTCGGGTCAATCCAGGCCAACAGGTCAGACGATGTTATAAAATCGCTTTTTCCACAGCCATTTTCCTGCGGCCTGGTGCGTGAGGTCAACAGACCCGAAAACACACCATCGACCATGACAATACCCATACTTTCGCCCGGAAGCAGCGCCGATTTACTGAGAGTTACGCCATCGGGCTTGGCCTGCGTAACAGTTGCCTGGCCGAGGCGTATTTGCGTTCCCATCTGCCTGTAGAGATTGCTTGCCCGGACAGTTACGACCTGGTCGGTTTTCAGGGGTTTGATTTTTTCGATGTCCACCGGCGTGAATGTTGCGCCGTCGGTATGGATTATCGCCAGAGGCAGTTCGGGTCTTTTTCCGCGCCGACTTCGACTGCTGGTGCGTCTTTTCCATGCCCGCACGATCTTATTCGGAGCGATCTGGACGTATATTATCCCCGCTCCGGCGATTGCGTCTTTATCGACCAGCAGCGACGTTTCCGAAATGGGTATCGCAAGTGCCTGTTTGCTGATGATCCGGTCATACGGGGCCAGGAACGGAGCAAAATGCGTATCGGGCTGCTGCTTGTCGTCGCTGTCGCTCCCGGGCCGATTGTACGACCGCTTCTGCCAGTCCTTCCCCGGCATCAGCCAGGCTATACTTTTGTTTTTGCTTTTCTTAATGCTTTTGGGTTTTTCGTACCGGTTCAGCAGGTCCTGCGCCTTCAGGTATATTTTGTCGCCCAGTTTTGCTCCCGGAACGTCCTTCATCGCAGCCTCTACCAATCGAATAGTGTCATACGTATCATCCCGCAGTTCCAGGCAGATGACGAATTCAGCCAGTGCATCCAATGGCCGATCTAGTTTCGACAGTGCGATCCCGCGTCCCTGGTGGAAGGCAGCCACCAGCGGTTCGGCGCGTATACAGCGAGCGAATCCACGTTCCGCCTTTTTGTAACTCCTCTTACGCATGTCCAGAACGGCGGTGAAAAAGTCCCGCATCACTGCATCCGGCGCCGAAGCGACAGCGGCTGCGTATTCCCGCTCGGTGCTTGTGTGCAGTTTCCTCTTTTTCGACCGGTTGGAGCCTGTTCTGTCTGATAGGCTCTGGGCCTGTCGTGCGAATGTGTTACCCTGTCGGAGACGTTTCTCAAAAGTTGCGCGTCGCTGCCGCTGCTGGGCGCGTGTGAGCCACCTCTGCCCAAGTCTGCGTTTGCCGTCATGTGCGGTGATTTTCCATTGTCGAAGCTGCTTGCGCATCGTGTCGGTACCGGACTTGGGTAGCAACTCTATCTGACGGGAAAGCATAAAGACAATCGGCTCGGGCAGCGTCGCCTCATTAATATTCCAACGCCGGACGCGGGCAATGCTGGGATTAATCGGTTTGTGGTCGTCGGACGGTGTGGCCGGCGCGGAAGCCGGCATAGTCGTACCCGTACCGTAGGCAACGTAGATGACGTCGGCCTTATCGACAGGAAAGGTTCCGTTGGGCGTCTCGATGATGTATTTATCACCTTTTTCGGTAACTTTCCCGACGAGTTGCGTCCTGTCGCGTTTGTAGATAATATCGCCGGCAGCAACGGCTGCGAGCATCAAACCCACCAAAACGACCAATATCGGTACTTTCCGCATGTGATATACCTTTCCTTCAGCGATCACAATGATTCTACCGTGTTTAACGCCTTTTTGCGCGAAGCGTTTCATTAAATCCCGCTGCTTGACTTACCTGGTGGGGCCAACCGGCTAGCCGCGACCGGTAGGGAGCGGACAACGGGCAGCATGATGGTTACTGTCGGTACACCTGCTCGCTTCATGTTGTCCGCTCGCTTCCGCTCGCGGCTAGCAGGCGGGGCGAGACTCCATTCGATTGCTTGACCATCCCGGCGTCGTTCCTTACGATAGCCGCATCCATGAAGACACGGGCATTCAAACTGAGTTGTATGGATTTCGACGACTTTTCGCTCGCCGGCTACAGCGTCGCGGGCGAGGAGTCCGTCATAGTGATCCCCGAACTGGACGTGGTTTTCGACATAGGACGCTGCCCGCGCGAAGCCATGCGCGTCGATCACGTACTACTGAGCCACGGACACATGGACCACGCCGCCGGTATCGCCTACTACTTCAGCCAGCGTGATTTCCAGGGAATCGGCGGCGGGGTCGCACTGGTGGCCCATTCCATCGTCGCTCCGCTGGAGAACCTGATGGACGCGGTCGCTCGCGTCGAAGGCCATCCTTCGCCGCTTAAGTTCGTCGGTATGGACGACGGCGACGACTACGAAATCCGCCGAGGCCTGGTCGCGCGGGCATTTGCAACGCGGCACATTGGAAACTCGCTGGGATTTTCGCTTATAGACGTCCGCCAAAAACTCAAGGACGAATTCATAGGCCTGGCCGGGCCTGAACTTGTCGAACTCAAGAAAAAGGGTGTCGAAATTACCCGCAGGGTCGAGATACCGCTGGTAACTTACCTCGGCGATACAGCCAGATCCAACTACTCCGCCATACCGCATGTCCGCGACTCGAAAGTGCTGCTGATTGAGTGTACGTTTTTCGATGACGACCACATCAGCCGGGCGCGTGCGGGCAAGCATTTGCACGTGAACGATCTGGCTGAAGTGCTCGAAGGGATGAACAATGAGCGGATCGTCCTGACGCACGTAACCCGCAGGACGAACCTGTCGGAGGCGCGGAGTATCCTGAAAACAAACCTTCCCGCCGACATCCGCGAGCGAGTTACATTCCTTATGTCGTGGAAGCATATTCAGGATGAGAACGCGAATTCGCGCGAATAAAGCGAATAACGCGAATAGAAACAGATTAAGTTGGTAAAAACGGATGGTAGAAGAGTAATGGGAGAACAATAAACAGTGGCTAAAGCGAAAAAGATACGTGTCGGTATTGTCGGTGCGGGGTTTGCCGCTGGGTTTCATCTTGAATCCTTACGGCGGGTATATGGCTACGAGGTCGAATTGGCGGGGGTTACGTCGCTTCGTGAAGAAAGCCGGAAGAAATTCGGGGCTGAACATGGGATTCCCGTTTTCGATAACGTCGAGGCTATGCTTGAGCATATCGACGTGCTGGACATATGCTCCCCGCCGTATGTGCACGAGGAAGGTATCCTCGCCGCAGCCTCGGCTGGGGTAGGGATTATCTGCGAAAAGCCGCTGACGGGTTGCTTCGGGCCGGTGGGGGCGGGGGATGAGTTTTTCGGAAACCAGGCTGACAAGGCCCAGATGCTCGAAGAGGTCATCGCCCGGCTACAGCGTATCGCAAAGGCGGTGCGGGATAATAACGTCGTTCTGGGGTATGCCGAGAATTACGTCTATGCCCCAAGCATCCAGAAAGAGCGCGAGATTATCGAGAAGACCAGCGCGCAGGTTCTTCGGATGGTCGGGGAGGAGTCGCACAACGGCTCGGCTTCTCCGGTGTACGGTATCTGGCGTTTCGCCGGTGGTGGGGCGCTGGTGGGGAAGGCGTGTCATCCCCTTGGGGGCGTGCTTTATCTTAAGGAGGCGGAAGGCTTGGCGCGAAACGGACAAGCCATCAGGCCCGTCAGCGTCAGTGCTCGCGTTCACGAAATCACGCGCCTTCCCAATTACAGGGACGCGGGGTTCATCCGCACCGATTATCACGACATCGAAGATTACGGCATCATGCACGTCGTTTTCGAGGACGGTACGGTGGCTGACGTTATCGCCAGCGAACTGTCGCTCGGCGGGCTTACCGATTACGTCGAGGTCTTCGCAAACAATCACCGGACACTCTGCCGTATCAGCCCGACCAACCTTGTCGATACGTTCAATCCGCACGGGCCTCAGTATGAGGATATTTACACCATCGAGAAGATAAGCACGAAGGAGGGATGGTCCCCAGCCGCTCCCGACGAGAATTTTACCGTGGGATACCACGCCGAGATGCAGGATTTCATATCATGTGTAGCCACCGGCGCTAAACCTCAGGCGGGGCTTGAGTTGGCATTGGACACAATAGCGACAATCTACGCCGCATATCTGTCGAACGAAAATGACGGGAGAGACACGGAAATACCAAGGCTTTAGAATAGGCCACGCCGTCCGGACGGTGGTGCGAACCTTACCGTAGCGACCGGTTCGTCAAGCCCGGACCTTTTATGAGCGTCGAGCCATACTCCGCTTCGGCGACAACGAAACTACGGAAACGTTGTCTTTGCCCTCGCGCGTTTTGAAGTCGCGGACGATAGCGTCAAGGTCATAATTAAACTTGGAAGCGTGATCGTCACGATGCTTACGCACTTCCTGAATGATAGAATCCTTCTTCATTCCCAATCTCCCATCATTTCTTCTGGTGTACAGATCACAGGTCCCTCATACCCGCAACTATCAATCGTTGCCTGGATTGCGCTCATCATCTCCGCATTAGCGATATGCGCACAGTTCCACGTGAGCAGAAAATCCATCCCGTGTGCCGCTGCCAAAGCAATATGCAGGGCATCTTCTGTCGCTTTGGCGGGCAGGGCATGCCTGTCCAGCAGCACCCTAGCCAGTTCGGTCGTCTTTTTATCGATTTCGAGACGTGGAATCTCCGCTAAACATAAAAGTCTGCGTCTGGCGGCCTCTTTGTCGCCTCGACCGGCCTCGTCTGCGACGATCTGGGAAACGTAAAGTTAAAAATCCTCTCGTCGCCGGTTCCACCAATGACGGGTGATCTCCTGCCTGGCTGCCTGGATTAAATCCCGACTGGGCCGGGCGGTCAAATAACTGATAACCGTCGTTTCAAGATAAACACATCTCTTCACAGAAATTCCTTGCGAATACTTTGCTATTCATTGCAGGCTCGTTCTGCTTCAACTCTATTCTACCTGGAAGGACAGGCTTCACCAAGGGCCTTTGTCCCATCCTGTAAATAGTTTTTTTTTCGATTTAGGGGAACCATAGCGGTTAAAGAGCGTCCAATGTTATAATAGGGGGGTGGTTTGTGCGCTAAAGGCGGGCCGGTGGTCGGTTCGCGCGTGAAATTGAAATCCTTTATGAGAGAAGCCCCATGCGTAAATTCGCATTAACAATCGCGTTGGTTGCGGTTTTGTCGGCTGGTCTGTCGGCTCAACCGAAAAAAGGCAGCGTCGCAAGCAAGCAGACGGCATCAAGCCCAGCTACAAAAGTCGCTGCGACACGTCCAGCCAATGCAAAACTGTCACTCAAACAGGCAAAACAGTTGTACTGGAAGGGTCGGTACGCCCAGGCCGGCGCTGCATATAAGAAGTTGTCAGCCAATCCCGCCGAAGCCGTCCCGGCGAGCATAGGCTTGTCCGAGGCGTACGCCGCCGTTGGTAAATATGACGAGGCAATAGCGGCGCTCCGCGCCGTCGGCGCTCGTGCCGAGAAAAACGCCGTCCGGCACGTGCTGATGTCGGTCCTGCTGTCTGAAACGGGCAAATATGACGAGGCGCTGTCAGCCGCTCGGAAGGCGTTCAAACTCCGCGACGATTGGGCGCCGGCAGTATTGCGGCTCGGACAGGCGCTCGAAATCCTCGGTAAAAAGGCAGAAGCGATTGACGCCTACAAAGCCATCGACAAGGCGCTCGGACGCGAGGATTTTACAAAGGACGCCGAAAGTCTCGTCGCCGCCGGAAAAATCCTCGACCGTTACGCCATTCTCACCGGACAAAAGGCGTCCGAGCAGGCGCGAAACATCCTGCACAACTACCTCCAGAAAGCCTATCAGGGCGTTGACAAGAAATACTGGCCCGCAAACGTAGCGGCCGGGATATTCCTGCTCAGCAAGCACAAGCCCAAGCCGGCGATGCAGGAATTCAATCTTGCACACAGGATTAATAATCGCATCCCCGACGTTTATGTCGCTAAAGGTGTAATGCTGCTGCAAAGATGGAGATTTGAGAACGCGATTTCCGAGGCAGGAAAAGCCCTGAAAATCAATCCCAATTGCGCCGACGCTCACATTCTCCAGGCCGCCACACTGTTTCGGTGGCGGAAGTTCGAGCAGGTAGCCCCGGTCATCGAAAAGGCCCTGAAAGTCAATCCGAAGAACATCGAAGCGTTGTCGCTGATGGCGGCGCTTCACGTCCGGATGTTCAATCCGGACAAGGCCAAGCCCTTTATCGAGCGAGTCGAGAAGATCAACCCCAAGTGTTCCGAACTCTACGAGACTATGGCCCAGTGGCTTTCCGCAGCCCGCCAGTTCGACGAGGCGGAAAAATATTTCAAGAAGGCCATCAAACTAGCGCCCGAATCCGCCGGTCCCGTTACCGGGCTTGGCCGGCTTTACATGCAGACAGGCCAGGAAAAACTCGCCGCCGAAACGCTCGACAAAGCCTTCAAACTCGACGACTATCGCCAGGATGTGTCCCGATACATCAATCTGTTGGGCAAACTTAAAAAATACCAGGTAAAAGAGACCGAACATTTCATCATCAAAGTCGATGGCGAAAAAGATGCCGTGTTGCTGGACCTGTTGGCTCAAGAGGCTGAAAGAATCTACCCCGAAATCTGCAAGGACTTTGACTTCGAGCCGAAGGAAAAGACGCTGGTGGAAATGTTCTCAAGCCACGAGGATTTTTCCGTGCGTATCAGCGGGCGAGGATGGATCGGGACAGTCGGAGCCTGCACCGGACGGGTCATTGGAATGCCCGCGCCCGACCCGCTGCGAAGCGGGATGATGGGAACGTTCAACTGGGCGGTGGTGCTCCGGCACGAGTTCACCCACACCGTAACGCTCGCCGCCACGAAGAACCGCATCCCGCACTGGTTCACCGAATCCTGCGCCGTATGGGAGCAGCCGGACCGGCGGAACTACCAGGCAGTCGGGCTGCTGGTGGGCGCTGTACGAAGCAAAAAACTGTATCCGATCAAATCGCTCAGTTGGGGCTTCATCCGTCCGGATCGAAAGAAGCGCGGACGAGGTGCGCGCACATTGGCATACGCACAGTCCGAATGGATATTCGAATACGTCGTCGAAAAGAAAGGATACGACGCCATTATCAAGATGCTCAACGGCTTCCGCGACGGGTGGACGCAGACGAAGGTTTTCAAAGAAGTTCTCGGCACCACTGAGGAGCAGTTCGATAAGGATTTTCGCGTATGGGCGATTAAACAGATTGAATCGTGGGGAATTGATCCGAAGCCGCAAAAGAGAATGTCCGCGTCCGCCGCACGCAAGGCCTTGAAGGCCGACCCCAAAGACCCCAAGGCGCTGGCGGTGCTGGGAAGCCTCATGGTCAGGCGGAAAAAGTACGATGAAGCCATCGCTCTTGCCCGTCGGCTTGAAGAGGTCAAGCCCCGCTCGCCCACAGCCGCCAGAATACTCGCCGACTGCTACCTCGCCAAACGCCTCTGGCTCCAAGCCATCGCAGCCCTTGAGTCGTACAAGGTGCGACGCCGGCTCAATCCCTATGGTTACAAGAAACTCGCCAAACTCTACATGCAGCTGGGTCAGGCTGATAAAGCCATTCTTAACCTTCGTGAACTGCATCGGCGAACGATGAAGGACCCCAAGTACGCCCGGCAAATCGCCGACATCTACCGCACCGCCGGAAAGACCGATGACGCACTGCACTATTATAAGCAGGTTCTCAACATCAACCCCTACGACGCCGGAGTTCATAAAGCAATGACAGGTCTGCACGCGGCCAATAGTAATTACGATTGTGCTATACAAACGATGCGAAGCGCGTGTCTGATCGATCCGAAAAACGCCGACTCATGGACGCAATTGGCAATGGTCTATTATCGAGCCGCACGCGCGTCAAAAAGTTCGGAAAAACTTTCCGAAGCCCGCACCGCCGCAAAAAAAGCACTCGAACTCGACCCGCAAAGCCAAGCAAAAGAAGTTCTGCAAATGATCGACGAAGCCAGTAATCAGTAATTGGTAATTCGTAATTGGTTTAGCCGCCGCCTGATTTCGGTGAGCGTAGTCGAATCGTACGGCGGCGAGCAGTCAACGCCGAGCCTGCCTTTTTACTCTTTTTCAACTTTTTTCCTTGTTCGCGTTGTTCGCGGCTATTAACAATAGCGACATGACAATCAAACAATTTCAGGATTTCATCCGCGAGAAATACTATGCCCGCGACAGCGAGCGGGGCACAGCCGGGACGTTTCTGTGGTTCATCGAGGAGGTCGGCGAACTCGCCAGCGCACTGGCCGGCGACGATCAGAAAAACAAAGAAGAAGAATTCGCCGACGTCCTCGCCTGGCTTTGCACGCTCGCCAACATCAACGACATCGACCTGACCGAAGCCGTC
>JAUVIQ010000267.1 GCA_030592655.1 Planctomycetales bacterium
ACTATGAGGAGATTAATTTTCGCCCTGTATATATCTTGTTTTCTTCTTAACCTTTCTGCAATAGATAACGTTGAACAATTAAAGTCTTCTTTGTCAAAATTAGAGGGAATTGTGATTACCGCGACGCTGGAGGGTGTTGTGGGACAACGCCTGGTGAGGCGCATCTGCCCGAGGTGCAGGGAGGAGTTCACCCCGACCGAGGAGATGCTCTGGGAACTGCAACTTCGTTCTGAAGACGTAGCCGGAAGGACATTCTTCCGAGGCGGCGGGTGCGATTACTGCCGGGGCACCGGTTACAGCGGACGAACGGGTATCTTTGAGATTATGTTGCTGGACGATGAGATTCGCCAGTTGATCAACGATCGTGCCAGCACCAATGCGATCCGCGAGGCAGCCAGGCGCAGGGGAATGCGGACGCTGCGTGAAAGCGGAATGCTGACGATATTTGACGGACTTACCACGATTGAGGAAGTCGTCTCACAGACAATCTACGAGCAATTGTAATAAGGGATAAAACGATGCCGACTTACCAATACGAAGCGATGAACAGCGTCGGCCAAGCCGTCAAGGGAAGCATTGATGCCGGTAGCAGCGAGGAAGCGGTCTCCAAGGTCCGCGGGATGGGACATTTTCCCACGAAGATCAAGGAGCGTTCCGGGCGAAAGCCTTCGTCCGCAGCCGCTGGTGGCGCTGCTGCCAAACCGGCGGGGCGGACCCGACAACGAACCGTCGGAAACGTTCCCAAAAAACTGCTGACACAGTTCGCCAGGCAACTGTCCACGCTTCAGGACGCCGGGCTTCCGCTTCTGCGAAGTTTGAGAATCCTCGAAGAGCAGCAGAAGCCGGGAATGCTCCGCATTGCCATTCGACTGGTCGCTGAAGACGTCGAGGGCGGAGCGACGCTGTCCGAGGCAATGGCCAAGCATCCCAAGGCCTTCGATAAACTCTTCACCAACATGGTCGCTGCAGGCGAGGCCGGCGGCGTGCTCGACGTGGTCCTGCGCCGACTGGCCGATTTCATGGAGGCGTCGCAGAAACTCAAGAAGAGGATAACCGGCGCGATGATCTATCCGATCGTGGTTATATTCGCAGCGGTATCAATCGTGATGGGGATAATGATATTCATCATCCCGAAGTTCGAAGACATCTTCAGCCGCTTCGGCGCCGGTGAACTTCCCGCAGCGACCCTGCTTCTGATAACGATGTCCAACTGGCTCACGAAGGGATACGGTTGGGCGTACATCCTGGCTTTTCCGGTCTTTCTGTTCATCGCTTTCAGACTGCTGCGTATGTCCGACGGTGGGCGGTATTTCGTTGATTCGCTGAAACTGAAGATTCCGGTGATGGGTAAGATATTGGCCAAAACGGCGGTGTCGCGATTTACCCGGACGCTTGGGACGCTGCTGACGGCCGGAGTTCCGATCCTGGAGGCAATCAACATTACGCGCGAGACGAGCGGAAACGAGGTGTTCGTCAAGGCGCTCGGGCGCGTCCACGACGGTATCCGCGAGGGCGACGACTTCGCCGACCCGTTGCGACAGGCGAGGATCGTCGAACCGATGGTGGTCAACATGATAGACGTCGGCGAGGAAACAGGTGACCTGGACAAAATGCTCTCCAGGATCGCGGACACCTACGACGAAGACGTCCAAACGATGGTGGCGGCTATGGTAAGCCTGCTGGAACCGGTGATGGTCCTCACGCTCGGTGTAATCGTCGGGTTCATCGTCGTCGCCATCTTCATGCCGCTGCCGAAACTTATCTCACAGGTGAAATAAAGAAGCCCGAAAGGATGGTGGAAAGCATGTTAGGTAAGAACAAAATCCGAAATCTGCAATCTGCAATCCGCAATCCGCAATCCGCAATCGGTTTCACGCTGGTGGAACTGCTCGTGGTGGTAACCATAATCGCCCTGCTGGTGGGGATACTGGTTCCGTCCGTTGGAATGGCGATCAAGGAGGCTGCGAATGCCAAAACCAGCGCCCGCGTAGCCGAACTCGCCGGCGGATGCAATATGTATCATACCGACAACGAATACTATCCGGGCCAGAGGCATTCAGACCAACTAAAGGGTTCGGGCGGGAATTTCACCGGTAGCCAGTGGTTGGCAAAATCGCTGTTCTACGATTCGGACGCTACGACGAAATATCCCAAGCCGAAATACGCCCCGCTGAAGGAATCCGAAGACCTCATTGATCCGAAGCAGAGCGACGGAACATTCAACATCGGAACTATCTCCGACCGCAACACCGCCGAGAGGGAAGTAATGGCGATCCTGTATTTCCCTGCCCGCCTGGGCGACAGCGGGCTGACGCAGTACAAAGAAGCCGACAACACCACCCACACCAGCGGGCATACGGGTGGCACGTTCAGCGACTTTATCAAGGACGAGCGCTTCGACGGTCAAAATGACCTGCCGTATGCCCCCGGAGCGTTTCTGATTATCGCAGCCGGGAAAGACAGACTGTATTTCACAAGCGACGATATTCGTTATCCCGCTTTCGGTGGCGAGTAACCCATGAGAACGCAACGAGATATTTCGGTTATTGAGTCTTGTACTTCTAATGTCCGGCGGGTCAGGCCCGAAGGGCCGAAAGATGTTAGCCGGGGGCGTAAGCCCCCGGTTGGAGTGCCCCCTGCAACAAAGCCCCGAAGGGGCGAAAGAGCAGTATTTGCAAGGGGTTCTGTCGCCCCTTCGGGGCTGGATGGTCTGTCGGCACCGTCCGGGGGCTTACGCCCCCGGCTAACCTCTGTCGCCCCGTTGGGGCTAAACAAAGACAGAGGCGCCTTTACGCTGGTCGAGTTATTGGTGGTTGTCGGGATTATCGCTTTGCTGGCGGGGATGCTCCTTCCGGCGCTGAATTATTTTATCATCCAGAGCAGCAAGGCCAAGACCCAGGCTGCCATCAATCTGATAGACGGAGCGTGCCAGCATTATCGCACCGATTTCGGGGATTATCCCCCCAGCCACGACAGTAACTACAACGGATGGACAGGCAGCGAGTTGATCGTGTTGTTCCTGACGGGATACGGCCCGGACGACGAAGGCGACGGTCTGCCGGACGTGGAGAATCTCGATACCGACGACGGCGTGGCGGGTTACGGGTTTCGCCTGGGGAAGCGAGAACCGGTGCGCGGCCCGTACAATGG
>JAUVIQ010000120.1 GCA_030592655.1 Planctomycetales bacterium
AGGAAAACGTTAATGAAACAGGTACTTCAGAATCTTCGTAATGGCGAGACGATAGTCGAGGAGGTTCCCGCTCCCGGTCTTGGCGGCGGAAGCGTATTAATACAGACGCGGGCTTCGCTTATCTCGGCAGGGTCCGAGCGAATGCTCGTGGGGCCGGCGAAATATTCAGGAACCAATTGACCAATAGTATCTGCAGGACCCATCCGAAGAATGGACCTGTGCCGCCGGCCTCATGAAGTAGCCCACGGTGCGGAGCCAATAGTTTTGCGAAGGGCTGGAAAAGGTACTACCGATGGCAAGAATAGGATTTCTGGTAACAGCCGGTTCCTGGGACGACCAGCGCCAATTCCATAAACAGACGCCTGCCTTGGCCGTACCCGGTAACAAAGTATACTTCATCGCCGGTAATCCCGGACGTAAGGTAACGGAACGGTTTGAATTCATTCCGCTCACTAGTCGACAACGAAAGTCCGCACGTCTGACCGGAGGGTTAAACTTGCTTGGGTTGGTGCTTTGCCTTCGCCTTGACGCTATTCAGCTTTGCAGCGTAGAGCAACTTCCCCTCGGATTTGTTCTGAAAGCGTTGACCGGAATCAAGGTAATCTACGATTGTAGGGAGGATACGCCTTCGGCCATGTTGAAGCATCGACTTCGCTTTCCCGTCCCCATGAGATGGTTTATGTATTACTTCACCCGGCTCGTGGAGTATATTGCCGTTCGAATCTTTGACGGCCTTGTTGTCTCTGATCCAGCCTTGTACCGGATACACTATGGCGCCAAGCCGGAGAGAAAGGTGGTATTCTTCAATACGCCGCTACTGGAACAATTCAAACGTGATTACCTGCCGCTGGAGGATCGCAAGTATGACGTTGTTATGCTGGGGTTGATAACCCCGCATCGCGGTGTGGCAACAATGTTTGAGGCCATGGGATTGCTCAAGCAACGGGGCAGAAGCGTCCGTCTTTTGCTGCTGGGCGAGCCGGACCCTTGGGCAAAGGGAATTGTTGACTACCTTATAGAGAAGTACGATATCCGTGAGTACGTAACGATCACTGGTTGGATGTCATATGAGAAAATACCGAATCTCTTGAAGCAGGGAAAAATCGGCATCGCTCCTCATTTGGATATGCTGAAGTTTCGCAGGAACATATCCTGCAGGACATTTGAGTACATGGCCTGCGGCATACCTTGCGTATGCAGCGATCTGCCTCCCCAGCGGATGTTCATTCGCCACGGTGAGAACGGACTTTTTTACCCGCCAGGTGACGTCCGTGCCCTAGCCGGCGCCGTCGAGTCGTTGCTGTCCGACCTTCCAAGGGCACAACGAATGGGCCAGACCGGTCGCCGGGACGTGGAGCGATGGTGGAACGCCGAACGGGATCAGGTTAGACTTAGAGTTTTCTACAAGGGCCTCCTAAGCGGGGCACGTCTCGACCCGGCAGAGTTGGATTGGCGGGTAGAAGACATGCCGAATGTCTGACCAGTCCGGTCTCGGCTGCGGCGACGTCGGTCTGGTCATTTTAGGAAAGACGAACGGAATATGAAACAGGTACTTCAGAATCTTCGTAATGGTGAGACGATAGTCGAGGAAGTTCCCGCTCCCGGTCTCGGCGGCGGAAGCGTATTAATTCAGACGCGGGCTTCCCTTATCTCGGCAGGGTCCGAGCGAATGCTGGTGGAGTTCGGTAAAGGCTCGCTCATCGCCAAGGCCCGATCCCAGCCGGAAAAGGTCCGCCAGGTCCTCGACAAGATAAAGACCGACGGACTGATGCCGACGCTGGAGGCTGTCTTCAGCAAACTCGACGAGCCGTTGCCGCTGGGCTATTGCAATGCCGGCGTGGTCCTGGAAGTAGGCCCTGGCGTCGCCGAGTTCAAGCCCGGTGACAGGGTCATCTCCAACGGCTCGCACGCGGAAATCGTCTGCGTACCGAAGAACCTCTGCGCGAAAATCCCCGACGACGTTACAGACGAGCAGGCGGCCTTTACGGTCCTGGCCAGCATCGGCCTGCAAGGCGTCCGCCTGCTGAATCCGACGCTTGGCGAGAAATTCGTGGTCTATGGGCTTGGTCTGATCGGCTTGATTACCGTCCAATTGCTGCGGGCGAGCGGCTGTGAGGTGCTGGGGGTCGATGTCAATGCCGACCGGCTGAAATTGGCTGAAGGTTACGGCGCGAAGGTCGTCAATGCAGCGGCCGGTGGTGATCCTGTTACAGCCGCCGGCGCATGGACAGATGGCAAGGGCGTCGATGGCGTGCTGATTACCGCAGCGGCCAAGACCGACGAAATAATGCACGCTTCAGCCCAGATGTGTCGGAAGCGCGGGCGGATTGTCCTGGTCGGCGTAGTGGGGCTGAACCTCCGCCGTGATGACTTCTACGAGAAGGAAATTTCGTTCCAGGTTTCCTGTTCTTATGGCCCAGGCCGATACGACGAAAAATACGAACAGGGCGGACAGGATTACCCCTTTGGTTTCGTCCGCTGGACGGAGCGGCGGAATTTCCAGGCCATTCTTGATTCGATGCGAACAGGCAGGTTGAACGTGGGCGACCTTGTTACGCATCGTTTCGATCTTTCGGAGGCGGCCTCGGCATATGACGCGATTATCAGTGATAGCCGGACACTGGGGGTGATCCTGACGTACCCGGTCGAGGCCGAGCGAACAACGAGCGTAACCGTAACACAGCCCGCCGCCGCCGAAGCCGGTCATCCGGTCGTTGGTGTAATCGGGGCAGGTAGTTTTTCCAAAATGGTGATGATGCCGTCGCTGCGCAAAACGTCCGCTCGCCTGGCCTATGTTGCAGATATAAACGGTGCAGCCGCCCAGTATGCGGCAAAGAAATTCGCGGTCGAAAAGGCTGTTAACGACTACAAACAAATTCTCGACGATCCTGACGTCAACACGGTGCTCATCGCGGTCGGACACAATCTACACGCCAGGTTTGTCTGTGAGACACTGTCGGCGGGTAAGCACTGTTATGTGGAAAAACCCCTGGCGATGAACGAAGCCGAACTGGCCGAGGTACGCGCGGCGTCCGCTGCTGCGCCGGACCGGCACGTGATGGTGGGCTTCAACCGCCGGTTCAGTCCGCACATCGTAAAGATGACCGAACTGCTCTCCGGAAGGGGCGAACCGTTGTGCATGAACATGACAGTCAACGCCGGTATCATCCCGCCGGAGCACTGGGTCCACGACCCTGTCCGCGGCGGAGGGCGAATCATCGGCGAAGGATGTCATTTTATCGACCTGTTGGCCTTTATCGCCGGCAGCAATGTCCGGTCCGTCGCGGCGATGATGGTCGGCGAAGGCGTGGCTGTCCACGAAGACAAAATGTCCATCGTGTTGGGCTTTGAGGACGGCTCGGTCGGTACGGTCAACTACTTCGCCAACGGTTCCAAGAAGTACCCCAAGGAAACGCTTGAGGTCTTCAGCGACGGGCGTGTCCTGCGGCTGGACAATTTCCGCCGTCTTACGGGCTACGGTTTCAAGGGTTTCAGAAAGTTCAAGACATCTCGCCAGGACAAAGGCCACGCTGCGGAGTTTGCCGCCTTTATCGAACGGGTTGGATCGGGCGGACAACCGCTGATACCGCTGGAGCAATTGGAAAACGTCACCCTCGCGTCTTTTGCGGCGATGGAGTCCGCCAGGACCGGTAAAACCATCCAATTATGACGCCGAAGCGGAAGACAATTCTAATTATGGCTTTTTCATGATCAAAAAAATTGAAAAGTTACATGTATTGATTCAACAGTACGGGTTGAGGCGCTGTCTTTTTCGCTTCTTCCACGACCTGAAGCGCAAAACGGGTCTGCTGAAGCGGAAGTTCCCCGCCTGGCAGTGGGACCAGCGGCCTCTGGCGTACTGGCTTGACAGGGACGCCCCGTCCGGGGCGGCGGAATATCGCTCATTTCGTGAAAAGTCCGTGGTGAGATTCTTCTTCCCACCGGGTCAACCTCCAAAACCGCACGCGGAATGGGCCTCCGACGCCGTTGACCAGGCCGATATGCTCCTGGAGGGCAGGATACGGTACTTTTTCAACGAAGTCGCCTCCGTTGGATACCCGGACATTGACTGGCACAGAAACCCCTTCACCGGCCAGCAGGCCGATCCACGGCAGCATTGGTGTAACCGGGGCGATTTCGATGCCTCCGCCGGCGACATCAAGTTCATCTGGGAACCTTCACGGTTCGGATGGGCTTATGCCTTGGCGCGGGCGTATGCGGCAGGTCGGGACGATAAATACGCCGAAGCGTTCTGGCGGCTGTTGGAATCGTGGATGGCCGCCAACCCGCCACAGATGGGCCCGAACTGGCAATGCGGGCAGGAAATCGCCATACGGTCGCTCGCCTGCATTTTCGCAGTGCATGCTCTCTGGAACAGCCCGGCCACAACCGATGAAAGGGTGGCGCATCTGGTGTGCCTTCTGGCAGCTTCAGCCGAACGGATCGCCGGAAATATCAACTACGCCCGTGCGCAGATGGGAAACCACGCCGTCAGTGAAGCGACCTGTCTGTACACGGTTGGACTTTTGTTCCCGGAACTGGCCGAGGCGGGCCACTGGAGGAAACTCGGTCGGCGTGTGCTGGAAGAGGAAGCCCGCCTTTTCAACTGGCCTGACGGCTCCTATACGCAACACGCGATGAACTATCAGCGCCTGATGCTACACAACTATTTATGGTGCCTTCGGCTGGGTGAATTGAACGGCTTGACGTTCTCCGACCTGACGGTCGAGCGATTGAAAAAGTCATACGAATTTCTCTATCAGTTGCAGGATACGGAGACCGGAGGGGTTCCCAACTATGGCCCGAACGACGGGGCGAACATATTGCCGCTCGATGGTTGCGACTATCTCGATTACCGCCCGATTATCGGGAGTATGCACTACCTCTTCCATCACGAGCAGTTATATCAGGAAGGCCCATGGCATGAGGACCTGCTGTGGCTGTTCGGGCCTGAGGCGATGGAGTCTGATGTGCGTTCGGACGAGCGGGTAAGCAGCGATTTTCTCACGGGTGGTTATTTCACCCTGCGTGGGCGGCGGTCGTGGGCAATGACGCGATGTCATACCTATCGCAACCGCCCGAACCAGGCCGACATGCTCCACCTGGACCTCTGGTGGCGCGGCATAAATGTGCTGCGGGATTCCGGCTCGTTCAGTTATTTCGACCCGGACGAACACTGGAACATGTATTTCCTGTCCACGTTGGCTCATAATACCGTTGTCGTCGGCGATGTGGACCAGATGGTCAAGGGGCCTAGGTTCAGATGGTTCTCCCTGGTCGAGTCCCGCCTCATCGGGCACGTTCAGCATGGGCAAATCGAGTTGTGGCAGGGTGAGCACTACGGCTACAGGCGCCTACCGTGTAAAGCGACGCACCGCCGGACAATCTGTCGTCTCGGCGATGATTATTGGTTGATTGTTGACGATATTATCGGGCATGGACGGGCGGACGTACGGTTGTTCTGGCATCTGGCCGATTTCCCATGCCGGCTTGAGGATAAGACGGTAATGATGGACGCCGACGGCAACGAGGTGCGTCTGTTTGTCGATAGCAGCAGCCGCAATATGGATGTCCGTCTGGAACGAGGTTTGGAAGGCGAGCGGCGTATGGGTTGGCAGTCGCTTTACTACGGGCAGCGAACGTCGGCTCCGACTACCTGCGTAAGCGTGGACGATGTCCTGCCGGTGCGTTTTATTACACTGGTAAGCCTTGGGCGTGACTGTGTAATTACGGAATGTTCGGTTGATTCCGTAATCGCCTGGTCCGAACATGACAAGGTTGTCGGGCGTGTCGAACTTTTCCCGCCGGGCGGTGAAGGTCAGGTAATCCGCGAGGTTCAATTCGGTTCCGATCATTGGCGACCGTTACTATCAGTTAAATCGTAAAATTATGAGAATCCTGGTAATTCATCAATATTTTCTGGGCAAGGGCGACGCCGGCGGGTCGCGGTGGAACCAGTTCGCAAAATACTGGGCGGCGGCGGGGCACGAAGTAACGATACTGGCCGGGATGGTGCATTACGCCAAAGGTACCAAGCCTCCCGAATACAAAGGCAAATTTGTCGTCCGCGAAACCGAACAGCCCGGCGTAACGGTTTATCGCTGCCATGTCAGCGAGGCGTATAACCGCAGTTTCCTCGGGCGGTTCTGGGCGTACCTGTGTTTCGCATTCTCCTCGACATGGGCAGGAATCGCCCACGCTCCCCGACCCGATGTCATTATCGCGACCAGCCCGCCGCTGACGGTGGCGATTACGATGTGGCTGCTGTCGGTCTTCTACGGCGTCCCTGCCGTATTCGAGGTCCGCGACCTCTGGCCCGAAAGTGCCGTCGATACGGGCGTGCTGACCTCAAAACCAATTATCTGGATGAGTTACCGCCTGGAGGAATTGGCCTATCGTCGCGCCTCGTGGATTAACGTCCTGACGCCGGCGTTCGAGCAGGCCCTTATAAGAAAGAAGCAAATCCCGCCGGAGCGGATAAGTATGATCCCCAACGGCGCCGACCTTGACATAATGAAGCCGGGGCCTAAGGACAACGAGGTCCGCCGGCGTCTTGGGCTTGAGGGCAAGTTCGTCGTCAGTTACTTCGGCGCTCATGGCCGGGCCAACCGCGTCGGGCAACTGCTGGACGTGGCAGAACGCATTAAAGACAGCCATCCTGACATCCGCATCATGCTCGTCGGCGCCGGAATGGAAAAGCCGATACTCGTCGAAGATGCAAAGCGGCGCGGGCTGGATAATGTTATTTTCGTCGATGCCGTACCGAAGGAGCAAGTGGCCGATTACATCAACGCTTCGGACGTATGCACTGCCGTGCTGATGAAGAACGACACGTTCAAGACCGTCTATCCCAACAAGGTTTTCGATTACATGGCCTGCAAGCGTCCGATAATCATCGCCATCGACGGCGTAGCCCGCAAACTTGTCGCCGACGCCGGCGCGGGCCTTTTCGCCGAACCGGAGTGCACCGAATCAATCGTTTCTGCAATCCTGAAAATAAAGGATGCTCCCGAATGGGCCGAAAAGATGGCTGAAGCCGGTTTCCAATACGTCGGTTCGCGTTATAATCGCAGGAATCTGGCCGACCGTTATCTTGCGGTGCTTGAAACGTTAGTAAAAAAGGAAAGCCTCCGAACGTGAGCGTTTCATCGAAATCGTCGAACAAACCGCCTTCGGTTACTGTCGTAGCCGCCGGGCGTGAAGACCTCGAAGGTATTGCAAGTTGCCATGAGGCCGCATTCCCCGGCGAGTTCCTTACGCTGTTGGGGTCGGGCTTTCTGCGGGCCTTTTACCGGTTCTATATCGACAATCCTGACGGTATTTGCGTGATGGCGATCGACGGGGAAAACAAGCGAATCATCGGACTGGTTGCCGGAGGAAAACCCGGTTTGCGGGCAGCGTTCACGAGAAGGCATATTCTGCGCTTTCTGGGTACGTCTTTCTGTAAATTCTTCATCCATCGTCGGGTTCGCCGCCGCCTGGGCGAACACTTTGTCGGACTTCTCCGAAAGATCGGGCGAAAGATTCACCTCATACCGCCGGAGAAATATCCGCCGGCGCCGGAAGAGCCGTCAGGAACGTGGTCCAACCTGCTTTCAGTCTGCACGCATCCTGACTATCGCGGCTGCGGCGTGGGAAAAATGCTCATGGAGGCGTTCCGTATCGAGAGCGGTCGGCGCGGGTACAGTACGATGCGTCTGAGTGTGCATAACGATAACGATGCAGCCATCGCCATGTATAAAAAAAGCGGGTGGACGCCGATCCTTACCGTACCGAGCGGTACATACTTCAAACGTTCTGTTGGAAATGAGCCATGAAACTACTGATTCTCACACAATACTTCCCGCCGGAGATGGGCGCGCCGCAGGCGAGACTTTATGAACTGGCGACGCGACTTCGAGACAAAGGCCATAAGATTACAGTCCTGACGGCCATGCCGAATTATCCGACCGGAAAAGTCTTCGACGGATACCGGCGAAAGATATACTCGCGGGAGGATATGGACGGGATTCGCGTCATACGCACGTGGATATATCCGTCGAAATCGTCGCGCACGCTTCCGAGATTGCTGAGTTATATGTCGTTCGTGTTCTCGAGCATATTGCTGGGAATATGGGGCCTGGGCAGGCAGGACGTTGTGCTTTTCGAGAGTCCGCCGCTGTTTCTGGTTCCATCGGGTCTGATTATAGGGCGTGCGACCGGAGCGCGGATAATCATGAACGTCTCCGACATCTGGCCGGACATCATCGTTCGCATGGGACACACCACGGGCGGGCCTTTCCTGAAAGCGATGTTCTGGCTGGAGAAATTCGGCTACGAGCATTCGGACGTTGTGGCTTTGACGAACCCCGGAGCGGCGGGTCAGATTAACGAGCGGTTTCCCCGTGTTAGCACGACCGTAATAAGCAACGGGGTGGACACAAAGTTCTTCAAGCCTGATTTGCGAAGTGGGGATATTCGGGCAAGTCTTGGAGCGGGGCCGGATGATTTTCTCGTCGGTTACTGCGGGTTGCACGGGTTGGCGCAAGGGCTTGAAGCAACCGTTGAGGCGGCGGAACGACTGAAAGATCGTCCAGAGATCAAGTTTGTCATGGTGGGAGATGGTCCGACGAAAGAAGAGTTGGTGACCATGGCGAAAGAGAAGAACCTGACCAACCTGAAGTTCTTCGACCGCAGGCCCAAGAAGGAAATGCCGGCCGTACTGGCTTCGTGTGATGTGAGCCTGGTGCCACTGATGACGCAGTTGCCGGGGACTATGCCTTCGAAGGTGTATGAGGCCCTGGCGGCCGGAACGCCGCCGATTGTGGCCGGAGGATGCGAAGGCGATGCCCTCGTAACGCAATTCAACGCAGGCAGGACATTCGAACCACTGGACGGAAAAGAAATGGCCGAAGCCATTCTCGACCTGGTTGAAAACCCCACCGAGTTGCAGCGTGTTCGCCGAAACTGCCTGGAACTGGCAAAACGGTTCGAACGCGACGTTATCGCCAAACAAACGGAAGCGATTCTCACCGTGGTTGCCGAGCGGCGTCCGCTACCCGATGTTTTATGGTAACCGGTTAAGTTCCACAATCCACGGTTACGTTTCCATGAAGTCCAGAGGTACTTTCAGGACTTGAGCTACGTGTTCAAGCCTGTGTTTAGAGACTTTCCCCTCGTTCCTCAAGCGAACCAGTGCCTCACTTCTAGAGCATTTTACAAAAAGAGTGTCGTGCTAGAGATTAATGATCCGATGTATATTCCATGAAGATCGCATCGGCAGATACACGGCGACGTGCCTTGGTGGTGTATGAACAAGGCGGGAAGACACAA